>NZ_PIZD01000001.1:0-23046 GCF_010365615.1 Actinomyces sp. 565 | reverse complement strand
AACGACACACCCACCTTCCCGCACCATCCCAACGATCCCAACCCGCACCCCCTCAACCCTGATGAGAAACGCTCAGTGCTGCGGAGGTATCCAGGTAGCAAATGGTCATTGCTTGCCGCGCAGGTCGTCCAGTACATCTTTTGAGCTGAGTCCTCGCGCGCGGTTTAAGGCGTTGAAGTCTGTGGGGACCGCTGGACGCGTAGCTCCTTGCCGACGCAGTAGAGCGAGGCGGTCCTGGGTGATGGGCACAAGCTCGGCTACGGGACGTCCGTTGTTGGTGATCGCGAAACTCTCGCCAGCCTCCACTCGGCGGAGGATTGCTGCGCTGTCGTTCCGTAGTTCGCGGTGTGGAATCGTAGTCATGACCGTCACTCCGTAGCAAGCGTAGCACAGATCGTCTACGCGACAATCCAATGCGGGTTGCCTCCCGTGACGGCGACCTAGTCCTGTGAGCGCGCTACTGATTCCGGTTCTGGTGTATGTCGAGCTCCGTCAACAGCGTACTCAAAGCGGCCCGACCGGCGGGGGAGAGTGTGCTGTGGATGCTGGCGTCCAGCGCTTCGGCCGCCACAACGGCGCTAGCGAGCAGATGCCGCCCCTCGGGGGTGACTTCGATCTTGTGAGTCCGGCGATCGTTGCGGCTGCGGGTCTTGCTCACGGCTCCGAGGTCCACTAACTGGTCCACCAACGTCACTACCAGGCTCGGCGCGACGTGCAGCCGGGTTGCGATGTCGCGCTGCGAGGATGCCAGTCCGGCGTCGACGACGGCCAGCAGGCCCACTTGCTTGTGAGTCAACCCTGACGGTGCAATCCGCTCGGAGAAGTCCCGGGTGACCCGCGCGCCGAGCATGCCCAGTCGAAAACATGCGGCGGACAAGATCGCTTCACCGACGTCCTCTGCGTTGCCGACCCCTGTCATCTTCATGGGGAAGACGGTACTCTATTGAATCATTCAGTACTGAACGATATGGGCAGGTGGTTGACATGCCGTGGTGGTTGGCACTTCTCAACTCCGTCATGGGAGCCGCGTCGGTGATTGCTGCTGCGGCGGCGTTGCTCCGCCCGGGGCTGCTGGCGCCTGGCAGCGCAGGCGGCGACGCTGATCGCTTCTATCCGGCGATGTATGCGGCCAGGGCGGTGCCGCTCGGCGTGGTGGTTGCGTGCGTCGTCTGGTTGACGCCCGTGTATCCGCTGACTCAGCTCGTCTTGGCTGTTGCCGCGCTCGCTCAGCTTGGTGATGTGGCGATCGGTATAGCACGTAGACAGCCCGGCATGGCCGGCGGTGCCGTCGTCGCGGCCGCATGTCATCTGGTCGGACTTGCCGCGCTCCAGTAAGCAGTGCCGGCGGTGGCGGAGCCGATCGCCGACCACGCGCCGGGTGTGTCTCGGTCAAGGCGCAGGAGATCTACCGGCCAGAACGCAGATGCGGTGTCGGTCAAAGCGCTGATCAGACACCTGACAGGTCGCGGCGTCGGTAGGCCACCAGGCCGACGGCGGTACCGAGGACGCCGATAGCCGTCTGCACCGCCAGCGGCCCCCAATCCGGGTCGCCGACGACGTCGAGGTAGTGCCCCAATACGCTCAGGTCCTGCGCCCAGGTCGGCAGGTCCATCATGCCGCCCAGCAGCCTGGCGAAGGCGCTCCAGGCGATCACCGCCCATACGACGCCAAAACGTCGCGGCGCCACGCCTACCACCGCCAGGGCGATGCCGATCGCCGCCAGCACTCCGGGCAGCTGGCTGACGGTGAACACGAAGGCCCGCTCCACGGCATGATCCTCGGTCACCTGCGTGGCCGTGACTGCGGCCAGCACCGCCCCGCACAGCACCAGCAGGATCGTTCCCACCGCTGCTGCCGAGACCGCCTGCATCAGGAACAGACGCCGGCGCGGCACCCCGACGGCGGCCTCAGCCTCCACCAGTCCGGCGTCCTCGTCGGCGGCGAGGCGGCCCGCCTGCCCAGTCGCCGCCACCCCGATCAGCAGCACCAACAGCACGGTCATCAACGACATGAACTGTTCCATCATGTCGGCGCCGGCCTGTACCAGCATGTCCACGTATTCGGCGATGCGATCATCCCGCATCATCTCCAGGATGCCCTCGGTCATCGAGCCGAACAGTGCCGAGAAGCAGGCAATTGCCGCGGCCCATGCCAGGGTTGTACGTGTGGACAGGCGCGTGAGTAGGTCGGCGTAGCCGTGGACTCGCCAGCGGCGCGTGCTGGTGGCTCGGTCGGGCAGGTAGCCGTCGGCATACTCCCGGTGCGTGTACAGGGCTCCGGCCGCCACCACCAGGGCGACACATATCGCGGCGCACACGGCCAACGGCAGGGGGTCATCATCGGTGTAAGGGGCGACCAGGTCACGCCACCCCAGCGGCGTGAACCACCGCATCCAGGTGACCTCTCATTGGTCGGCCGCCACCCGCACCATGAAGGCAACCCCAACACATGCCAGTGCCAGGGGCCGGGCGCCGGCGGCGCTGCGCGCCAACTGGCAGACCACGGCGGCCAGCCCCGCGAAACCCCAGCCGACGATCGCGGTCACTCCGGCCAACGCCCATCCTCCCGTCGCGGGAAGCGACTCGATCTGCGTGGCCTCGGCCGCGAGCGTGGCGCCCACCAAGACGGCCAGGATGCCGATCGCCACCCAGATCACCAGTACCGGGGCGAGGAAGGGCACCCACCTACCGGTGCCAGTGTCCCGCAACAGCTCGGTCAGGCCCTCGTCCTCATCCGCGCGCAACAGGCGGCAGGTCAACAGCACCGCCATGAGCGCGGTGCACACCAGCAGGTAGGTGGCGCCCTCCCACTGCACCAACTGTCCGATGGTGCCCGGGTCGGGTAGCTCGCCGTACAGCAGGCGCGTGCCCGGGGAGGCCCGCAGCGCCTCGACCACCGCATTGCCGCCCGCACCGCCGGCGCCACCGGCTTCGGAGAAGTAGGCGTCCTGATAGGCCGGCGCGAAGGACGCCATGCCCAGCCACAGGGGCAGGATCCAGGCGAGCGCCTGAAAGCGCAGCCTCCGGGCGGTCAGCCGCAGCGCGCGGCGCAGACCGCGCAGCTGGTCGCGGGCGCTCATCCGCGCACCTCCTCGTAGTGACGCAGGAACAGGTCTTCCAGGCTCGCCGGCCGGCAGATCACGTCGGTGGCTCCCTGCGCGGCGACGGCCGCCAGTACCTGGGGGACCCGGGCGGAACCCACCTGCACGCTCAGGCGACCGTCCTCCACGGACAGATCGTTCTCCAGCTGCGGCAGCGACGCGGCTATGCCGCGCAGCAGATCCGCGTTGCCGCCGACCTCGATCTGGGTACGGGCCAGCTGCTGCAGTCGGGTCAAGTCGCCCTGCTCCACCACGCGCCCGTCCTTGATGATCGTCACGGCGCTGCACAGGCGCTGCACCTCGGCGAAGATGTGGCTGGACAACAGCACGGTGCGCCCCCGGGCCGCGGCCCGGGTCACCTCATCCATGAAGACCTGCTCCATCAGCGGGTCCAGGCCACTGGTCGGCTCGTCGAGAATCAGCAGGCTGGTGGGGGCGGCCAGTGCCGCCACCAGCGCCACCTTCTGCCGGTTGCCCTTGGAGTAGGTGCGCACCTTCTTGCTCGGGTCCAGGCCGAAGCGCTCGATCAACTCCTCCTCCCGGGCGCGGTCCCGCCTGCCGCGCAGACCCGCCAGGGCGTCGAGCGCCTGTCCACCGGTCAGATTCGGCCACAGCGCCACATCCCCGGCCACGTATGACACCTCCCGGTTGATCCGTGGCGCCTCACGCCGCGGGTTGCGCCCCAGCACGCGCACCTCGCCGCCGTCGGGGTGGTACAGGCCCAGCAGGGTGCGGATGGTGGTGGACTTCCCCGCCCCGTTCGGGCCGAGGAATCCGTGCACCTGACCGGCGGCGACCTCCAGGTCCAGCCCGTCCAGAGCGGTGAAGCGCCCGAAGCGCTTGACCAGGCCCCGCACCCGGATCGGGGCGTCTGTGCCGGGCGGAATCGTGGCGCCGACGGTGCGGCCCCTGTCTTTGCGTGCTGTCATCATCGTGTCCTTTCAGGAGAGTGCGTCCACTGGGATCCGGATCAGGGACGGTTTGGAGCAGGAGCCGCTTACAGCGCGGGCTCGTCACCGGCCAGGCGCCGAATGACGACGGCGAAGTCCGGGTCCGCCATGAGCAGTTCCAGGAAGCGATCGAGGTACAGGTGCTGTGCCGGCCCGGTGTAGGCGTTGGTGATCATCTGGGTCAGTCGCCAGGTGGTGCGACCCGGCGACCCGGTCGGAAAGTCGGAGAATGCGGCCAGCGCTGTGGACCGGTGCCGGAGGGTGTACTCCCAGGTCTCCTCGGCCAATTGGATGGCCGAGGCGCTGGCGACATCCCCGCGCAGCTGCTCCAGGCGGGCGATCTGGGCGTAGATGCGCACACCCGCCTCCCACTCGGCGCCATCCAGCTCGGCCAGGAAGGCGCCGATGCTCTCGGGGACCAGTCCCAGGGCGGCCAGTGCCGTCACCACCTGCCGCTCGGCCCGCAGCCCGCGGGCATTCAGTCCCTCTTCCTCAAGCCGTGCCTGCACGGCGTCGTAGAAGCGCACCAGCAGCTGGGGGATCGGCTCCAGCCCCTCACCGTCCTGGACCCGGGCGATCAGCTCGTCAATGCGGGCCTCCTGCGCCTGCAGCTCGCGGCGGCGTGCAATGACCGTCTCGCGGGTGGCTCGCAGGCTGTGCAGCACCGCCTCGCGGTCGGCGCCGCCCGGATCCTGCGCGAGTACCTCGGCGATCTGCGCCAGGGGTAGCCCGCCGTCGGCCAGCCAACGGATCCGCATGAGCCGGGCCAGGTGCGCCACCCCGTACTCCCGCCGCCCGCGCACCGTCGGCGGTACCGGTAGCAGTCCTAAACGGTGATAGTGACGCACCGCCCGCGGGGTGGTACCGGCCAGATCCGACATCTCCTTGACACGCATGCACCCATCCCAACAGGTGACGTAACGTCACCGTCAAGACCCGTTCGCGCATGTGTCCACGCAAGACGGTTACGTACTGCCACGGGCGGGGCGGTCGGCCCGCGGCGCATCTGAGACGATTTCGGGCACTCGCGCGGCGCGGACTAATCTGACCCCCGAGAGACCCCGACTCATCTGGTGGAAGGCAAGCAATATGACTGACGCCCCCGGCGCCCTCTCGCCAACGGACGAGGCAGGCGTCAACAGCCTGGTCGCGCAGGCGCTGGACGCTATCGCCACTGCCGGCGACCTGGCCGCGCTGAAGGAGGCGCGCCTCACCTACACCGGCGACGCCTCCGCCCTGGCCCTGGCCAACCGCGAGATCGGCCGGCTGCCCGACCGTGCTGCCAAGGCCGCCGCCGGCAAGCTGCTCGGCGGCGCACGCGGCCGCATATCCGCCGCCCTGGCCGAACGCCAGCAGGTGCTCGAGGCCGAGGCCGAGGCAAGCATGCTGGCCACCGAGGCCGTCGACGTCACCGTGCCCACCGACCGCGCCCCTGTCGGCGCCCGCCACCCCCTGGACGTCCTGGTGGACGAGGTCTCCGACTTCTTCACCGCCATGGGCTGGTCCATCGCCGAGGGCCCGGAGGTCGAGCACGAGTGGTTCGACTTCGACGCCCTGAACTTCGATGCCGACCACCCCGCCCGCCAGATGCAGGACACCTTCTACATCGACGGCGCCTCCGTAGGCGGCGCCCCCGGGGCCACGGCGAACCTGGTGCTGCGCACCCACACCTCGCCCGTGCAGGCGCACGTCATGCTGAACCAGGCCCCGCCGATCTACGTGGCCTGCCCCGGCAAGGTCTTCCGCTCCGACGAGCTGGACGCCACCCACACCCCGGTCTTCCACCAGGTTGAGGGCCTGGCCGTGGACAAGGGCCTGACCATGGCCCACTTGAAGGGCACGCTGGACCACTTCGCCCGCGCCATGTTCGGACCTGAGGCCCGCACCCGGCTGCGCCCCTCCTTCTTCCCATTCACCGAGCCCAGCGCGGAGATGGACCTGTGGTTCCCCCAGAAGAAGGGCGGGCCCGGCTGGATCGAGTGGGGGGGCTGCGGCATGGTCAACCCCAATGTGCTGACCGCCTGCGGCATCGACCCGGAGGCCTACACCGGCTTCGCCTTCGGCATGGGCCTGGAGCGCACCCTCATGCTGCGTCATGGCATCGCCGACATGCACGACATCGTTGAGGGAGACATCCGCTTCTCCCAGCAGTTCGGCACCACCGGAAGGGGAAACTGACATGCCTTACGTCCCGATCGAGTGGCTCCGTGAGCACGTAGATGTCCCCGTCGGCACCAGCGCGGCTGAGCTGGCCGCCGACCTGGTCAAGGTGGGCCTGGAGGAGGAACGCATCGTTCCTCCCGCCGTCACCGGCCCCCTCGTCGTCGGCCGCGTGCTGACGCGGGAGGCCAAGGAGCAGAAGAACGGCAAGACCATCAACTACTGCCGGGTAGACGTCGGCTCGTACAACGACGCCCCCGGCACCGGCAAGGAGCCCTCTGAGCTGCCCAGCCGCGGCATCGTGTGCGGCGCCCACAACTTCGAGGTCGGCGACCACGTGGTGGTGTCCCTGCCCGGCGCGGTCCTGCCCGGTGACTTCGCCATTGCCGCCCGCAAGACCTACGGGCACGTCTCCGACGGCATGATCTGCTCCGAGCGCGAGCTCGGCATTGGCAACGACCACTCCGGCATCATCGTGCTCGAGCGGTGGCTCGCGGCGCACGGCCGGGATGGCGAGGCCATTCCGGCCCCGGGCACCGACGCTATCGGCCTGCTCGGCCTGGGGGAGGAGGTCCTGGAGATCAACATCACCCCGGACCGCGGCTACTGCTTCTCCATGCGCGGAGTGGCCCGCGAGTACTCCCACGCCACGGGAGCCGCCTTCACCGATCCGGCCGACGCCGCCAACCCGGATCGCTTCCCACAGGGGGTCGCCCCGGCTGGGGCGGATGGCTTCCCGGTCCGGTTCGCTGCGGACTCCGCACCCATTCATGGTTGCCCCGGCGTGGACCGCTACGTGGCCCGCGTGGTGCGCGGCATCGACCCCTCCGCCGCCTCTCCTAAGTGGATGCAGGACCGCCTGATCGCAGCCGGTATGCGTCCGATCAGCCTGGCTGTGGACGTCACCAACTACGTGATGCTGGACCTGGGCCAGCCGCTGCACGCCTTCGACCTGAACAAGCTGGCCGCTCCGATCGTGGTGCGCCGCGCCCGGGCGGGGGAGACCCTCACCTTCCTCGACGAGGTCACCCGCACCCTGGACGGCGAGGACCTGCTGATCTGCGACTCCCCGGCCGGGGAGGGCTCCAGGCCCCTGGTGCTGGCGGGTGTGTTCGGTGGCGCGGAGACGGAGATCGACGCCGAAACCACCGACGTGCTCATCGAGGCCGCCCACTTTGACGCGGTGTCGATCGCCCGCTCTGCCCGCCGCCACAGGCTGCCCACTGAGTCCTCCAAGCGCAACGAGCGCGGCGTGGACACCGAGCTGGCTCCGGTGGCCGCGCAGCGCGCCGTTGACCTGCTGGTCCGCTACGGCGGCGGCACCGCGGACGCCGTAGCCACCGACGTCAACCGCACCATCGCGCCGGAGCCGATCACCATCCGCGCCGACGCCGCGCAGCGCCTGACCGGGGTCGCCTACGGCACCGCCCGGGTCACCGAGCTGCTGCGGACCATCGGCTGCACAGTCGAGGCCGCCGGAGGGGACGCTGACGGCGGGGAGCTCCTCGCCGTCACCCCGCCCACCTGGCGGCCGGACCTGGTGGGCGCCGCCCACTTTGCCGAGGAGATCGCCCGCCTGGACGGATACGACAACATCGCCTCCATCGTGCCGGTGGCCCCCGCGGGCACGGGCCTTAGCACCCGACAGCGCGCCCGGCGTGACGTCGTGCGCGCCCTGGCCGACGCCGGGCTGACCCAGGTGCTGTCCTACCCGTTCATCGGTGATGTGCATGACCGCCTCGAGCTGCCCGCCGACGATCCGCGCCGAGCCGCGGTGCGCCTGGCCAACCCGCTGGCAGACGACGCCCCGCTGCTGCGCACCAGTGTGCTGGACTCCCTGCTGGAGGCCGCCCGCCGCAATGCCTCACGGGGACTGGAGGACGTGGCCGTGTTTGAGCTTGGCAGCGTGACTCACCCCGCAGGCACCGTGCCGGCCCCCATCCCCGGGGTGGACCGACGGCCCTCCGACGCTGAGATCGCGGCGCTGAACGCCGGCATCCCGGACCAGCCCACGCATGTGGGCATTGTTCTGGCCGGAGACCGGGAGCGTGCAGGTGTGCTCGGCACCGGACGTCCCTGGGACTGGGCCGACGCCATCCAGCTGGTGCGCACCGTGGCGGCAGCGCTCGGTGTGGACGTCGAGGTCAGTGCCCCGCAGGGCGGCCCCTGTGCCCCTTGGCACCCCGGCCGCACCGCCGAGGTACGCCTGCCCGCTACCCGGCAGGGTCGTGAGCTGGTGCCCGGAGTCCTGATCGCCCACGCCGGCGAACTGCACCCGCGCGTGGCCCGCAGCTTTGGGCTGCCGCCGCGCGCCTGCGCCGTCGAGCTCGACCTGGAGCCGCTGCTGGCTGCCGTCGCCGACGCCGGCGTCCTCCAGGTGCGCCCCGTGTCCACCTTCCCGGCCGCCAAGGAGGATGTCGCCCTCGTCGTCGACGAGTCCGTCACCGCGGCCGCGGTCGAGCAGGTGGTGCGTGAGGCTGCTGGGGACCTGGCCGAGGAGGTGCGCCTGTTCGACGTCTTCCGCGGCCCGCAGCTTGGGGAGGGGCGCAAGTCGCTGGCCTTCTCCCTGCGCCTGCGTGCCGCCGACCGCACCCTTACTGCCGAGGAGACCGCGGCTGTGCGCAAGCGCGTGGTAAAACGTGCCGCCAAGCGTCTGGGCGCCGAGTTGCGTGCCTGAGTGTGGGGCTGGTCACTGTTGGCAGCTACTGCGCGCGACGCGCTGCGGAAAGCGAATCAAGGCGGTGATACTGGCGGCATGAAGATCCTGCTCACCTCCTCATCCCGGCATGGCTCTACCGACGAGGTCGGCGCGGTGATCGCGCAGGAGCTGCGCGCCGCCGGCCATGACGTGGATCAGGCCCACCCTGAGGACGTTACCGATGTCGCCGGATACGACGCCTTCGTGCTGGGAAGCGCCGTTTACATGACGCGCTGGACACCGCAGGCCGTCGACTTCACCGAGCGCTTCCGCGAGGAGCTCGAGTCCCACCCCGTGTGGGCATTCTCGGTGGGCCTATCCGGCCTGCCCAAGGGCAAGGTGTCCGACCCGCACCGCATCGGCCCCGTACTGCTGTCCATCGACCCGGAGGACCACGTCACCTTCGCGGGGCGCTTCGACCCCTCGGCACTGACCCTGAGGGAGCGCTCGATCGCACGCATGGGCGGTGCCTCCGAGGGGGACTTCCGCAACCTTGACACGGTGCGTACCTGGTCCAAGTCGATCATTGAGGCGCTGGCCACGCGCTGAGTGCAGCCGGCTTCCCGGGGGCCGCAGCCGCTGTGAGTAAGCCGACTACGCGTCGCCGCCATCCAGTTGTGCATATGTATCCACTCGGATGTATGGTTTCCGCGTGACATGGACAGCAGCGGTCGCTGGAGCGACCGGGTACGCAGGCGGAGAGGTGCTGCGCCTCCTCGCCGCACATCCCGATATCGAGATCGGCGCCGTGACGGCAAACTCATCGGTCGGCACACGCCTGGGGCAGCACCACCCCCACCTGGTCACCCTGGCGGACAGGGAAGTAGCCCCGACCGACACCGCGCACCTGGCCGGGCATGACGTAGTCGTGCTGGCGCTGCCGCACGGCGTCTCGGGAGCGGTTACTGCGGCCTTGGAGGAGGCTCCGGGCACCACACCGGTTCTTGTGGACTGCGGGGCCGACCACCGTCTCACCGACGCCGCCGCCTGGGAGCGGTTCTACGGAACCGACTATGCCGGCGCCTGGACCTACGGCATGCCTGAGCTCCTCCACGCCGGCGAGTCCGTGGCCAGCACTCAGCGCGAGCAGCTGGCCGCCACCCGGCGGATCGCGGTGCCCGGCTGCAACGTCACCGCCGTGACCCTGGCCGCACAACCCGGCATCGCCGCCGGACTCATTGACCCGGGCCGGCTGAACGCCGTGCTGGCGGTGGGTTACTCCGGTGCCGGAAAGGCGCTCAAGCCCCACCTGACCGCCTCCGAGGCCCTCGGCTCAGCCCAGCCCTACGCGGTGGGTGGCACCCACCGGCACATCCCCGAGATCATCCAGAACCTCCAGGTCGCCGGCGCCGCCCCGGGCTCCGTGCGCCTGTCCTTCACCCCCGTGCTGGTGCCCATGAGCCGCGGCATTCTAGCCACCGTCACCGCGCCGGTCACCGCGGCCGTGACGCGCAGCGACCGTCCCGACGCCGTGCTGCGCGAGGCCTGGGAGCGCGCCTACGGCCCTACCGGTCGGGGCGAGACGCTCATCCACCTGCTGCCCGAGGGCGTCTGGCCGGTCACCGGCGCCGTGGCCGGCTCCGGCCTGGCCACCGTGCAGGTCGGTTACGACGCCGCCGCCGGCGTGGCCGTGATCATTTGCGCCATCGACAACCTCGGCAAGGGCACCGCCTCGGCAGCTGTACAGTCCCTCAACCTCGCCCTCGGCCTGCCTGAGGTCACGGGTGTCGTCACCGAAGGAGTCGCCCCGTGAGCGTCACCGCCGCCGCCGGCTTCCGCGCCGCCGGCATCAGCGCCGGGCTTAAGGAGTCCGGCAGTCGCGACCTCGCCCTGGTCGTCAACGACGGCCCCCTGGACGTCGCCGTCGGCGTGTTCACCTCCAACCGTGTGGTTGCCGCCCCCGTGCGCTGGTGCCGCGAAGTGCTCTCCGGCCGCCGCGGCGACGCCGACCGCGCCCGCGCCGTCATCCTCAACTCCGGCTCGGCCAACGCCTGCACCGGTCCGGGTGGCGAGGCCGACACCGCGGCCACCGCCGCGCGCGTCGCCGAGCTGCTTGGTGACGCGCACCCGGGCCTGCAGGCAGGCTCGGTACTGGTGTGCTCCACCGGCGTGATCGGCGTTCCCCTGGACATGCCCACCCTGCTGGACGGCGCCGCCACCGCCGTCGCGTCCCTGCAGGACAGTGCGGAGGCCGGCCACGCCGCAGCCACCGCGATCATGACCACCGACACCGTCCCCAAGGAGGACACCCTCCGGCTTGATGGTTGGAGCATCGGGGGCATGATCAAGGGCGTCGGCATGCTCGCACCGGGCCTGGCCACCATGCTGTGCGTAATCACCACCGATGCCGTGATCGACGCCGACGCCGCCCAGTCCGCCCTGTCCCGGGCCGCCGCCCGCACCGTGAACCGCATCAACTCCGACGGCTGCATGTCCACCAATGACACCGTGCTGCTGCTTGCCTCAGGCGCCTCCGGGACGACCCCGACGACGGAGGACTTCGGTGCGGCCGTCCAGGAGCTGCTCGGCCGCCTCGGACGCCGGCTCGTGGCAGACGCCGAGGGCGCTACGCATGACATAGCCATCACCGTCACCGGCGCGGTCACCGAGGCCGCCGCGGAGGCCGCGGCCCGCACCGTCTCGGCCTCCAACCTGCTCAAATGCGCCATCGCCGGCGAGGACCCCAACTGGGGCCGCGTGATCTCCCAGCTCGGTACCGTTCCCGAGTCGGTCTGCCCCTTTGACCCCGAGGCGGTCGACGTCACCATTAACGGGGTGACGGTCTTCCGCCACGGCGCCCTCGGGGAGGACCGGGACACGGTGGACATGACCCCGCGTGAGACGCGCATCGACATCGCCCTGAGCGCTGGTGACGCCGCCGCGACAGTCTGGACCAACGACCTCACCCACGGATACGTAACCATCAACGCGGACTACACGACATGACCACTACGCTCCCCGCTTCGCTGACACCCACCCAGAAGGCCTCCGTACTGCTGGAGGCCATGCCCTGGCTGCGCGCCTACAAGGGCGCCACCATCGTCATCAAGTACGGCGGCAACGCCATGGTCGATGACACCCTCAAGCGCGCCTTCGCCCAGGACGTGCTCTTCCTACACCAGGTGGGCCTGCGCCCCGTCGTGGTCCACGGAGGCGGCCCCCAGATCAGCGCCATGCTGGCCCGCCTAGGCATCGAGTCCGAGTTCAGGGGCGGCCTGCGCGTGACCACCCCGGAGGTCATGGACGTGGTGCGCATGGTGCTGACCGGGGGAGTGCAGCGGGAGCTGGTGAGCCTGCTCAACGAGGCCGGGTCCGCCGCCGTCGGCATCTCCGGCGAGGACGGCGGCCTGCTGCGGGCGCGCCAGCGCCTGGCCACAGTGGACGGTGAGAGCGTCGATGTGGGCCTTGTGGGCGACGTGGTCGAGGTGGATCCGCGCTCGGTGATCGAGTTGCTCGACCAGGGACGTATCCCGGTGGTGTCCTCGGTCGCCCCGCTGGTCGCCGACGCCACCACCGTGCTGAACGTCAATGCCGACACCGCCGCGGCCGCCCTGGCAGTCGCGCTGAAGGCGCAGAAGCTCATCGTGCTCACCGACGTGGAGGGCCTGTACTCCAACTGGCCGGAGAAGGACTCGCTGGTCTCCCGCATCGGCGCCGATGCCCTGGAGGCCCTCCTGCCGGAACTGTCCAGCGGGATGGTGCCCAAGATGGAGGCCTGCCTGCGGGCCGTGCGCGGCGGCGTCGGCCAGGCCCACGTGGTCGACGGCCGCCAGCCCCACTCAATGCTGCTGGAGATCGTCACCGACGACGGCGTCGGCACCGTGGTCCACCCCGACGTCATCCCGCAATCCCGCACGAAAGGAGGTGCCACGCTGTGAGCACCCCGAACACCCCCGCGGCCGCCGAACCCAATGAGACCTGGCGGGCCCGCTACGCGGCCGCCGTCATGAACACCTTCGGTACTCCTGCCCATGTGCTCGTCCGCGGAGCGGGCGCCCACGTGTGGGACGCGAACGGCAACGAGTACGTCGACCTGCTGGCCGGCATCGCCGTCAACTGCCTGGGGCATGCCCATCCCGCCCTGGTTGCCGCGGTTACTGAACAGCTGCGCACCCTGGGGCACGTCTCCAACCTGTTCACCTCCCCGGCTCAGGTCAGCCTGGCCGAGGCCCTGGCCGATCTGGTGTTCCCGGAGGCCCCGCAGTTCGCACGAGTCTTTTTAGCCAACTCCGGCGCAGAGGCCAACGAGGCGGCCTTCAAGATCGCCCGCCGCCACGGCGGCTCCGCCCGCCCGCGCATACTCGCCCTGGAGGGCGCATTCCACGGCCGCACCATGGGAGCACTGGCACTGACCCACAAGGCCGCCTACCGGGAGCCCTTCGAGCCGCTGCCCGGCGGAGTGGAGTTCCTGCCCGCCGGAGACGTCGATGCCCTGCGCCGCGCGCTGGGGCCGGACGTGGCAGCCCTGTTCGTCGAGCCCATCCAGGGGGAGGCCGGGGTGCGGCCAATGCCAGCCGGTTACCTGGAGAAGGCACGCGAGCTCACCACCGCCGCGGGGGCGCTGCTTATCCTCGATGAGGTGCAGACCGGTATGGGCCGCACAGGCACCTGGATGGCCCACCACCTGCTCGCCCCCGGCGTCGTCCCGGATGTGGTCACCCTCGCCAAGGGACTGGGCGGGGGCATGCCGATCGGGGCCACCGTCGCCACCGGCGAGGCCGCGCAGCTGCTCGGCCCGGGGCAGCACGGCACCACCTTCGGCGGGAACCCCGTCGCGGCGGCCGCCGCCCTGGCCGTGATCGACACGGTCAGCAAGGAGGGACTGCTCAAGCGGGTCACCGAACTCGGCGACCGGTGGGCGGCGCGGCTGGCGTCCGTACCCGGAGTAACCGAGGTGCGCGGAGCCGGACTGCTGCGCGGCGTGGGCCTGAACGACGCGGTTGGACCGGCCGCCGAGGTCGCCGCCGAACTGGAGCGGCGCGGCTTCATCGTCAACCCGCCCCGCCCGGACACGCTCCGGCTGGCGCCCCCATTCATCCTGTCCGATGCCGATGCAGACGCCTTCACGACGACGCTGGCCGACGTCCTGGCCCGGCGGTCCGCGGCATGAGCACCGTGCCCGGCGTGCCCGCGCTCGAGGGCGCAGGCACGCCTCCCACCAAGGCGGCGCGCCATGCCCTGATCACCCAGATACTCAGTCATGAGCGCATTCGCTCCCAGGCGGAGTTGCGCGAGGCGCTGGCCCGCCGCGGGGTGAGCACAACGCAGGCGACGCTGTCGCGCGACCTGGTTGAGCTGCGCGCCACTAAAGTGCGCGGGGCCGGCGGCACCCAGGTCTATGCCGTGCCCGAGGCGGGTGCACCGGGGCAGGTCTCTCCCGTAGGGGGCAACGCCGACTCCTTGACCGAGCACACGACCGCGCGGCTGGCACGTTGGTGCGCGGACCTGGTGGTCACGGCCGAGTGGGCCGGTAATCAACTGGTCCTGCGCACCCCGGCGGGGGCGGCCCAACTGCTGGCCAGCGCCCTCGACGACGCGATGCTGCCGGGTGTGCTCGGCTGCATAGCTGGAGACGACACGGTCCTGGTAATCACCCGTTCCGAGGCGGTGGCGGCCGATGTGGCGGCACACCTGCTGTCCCTGGCCGGGCCGGGACCCCACGGCTGAGAACACGCCGCGGACACGCACACCCGATTGACCCACCCAAGAGCTGTCTGATTTGGACACCCAAGAGAAAGAAACAGAACGCATATGAGCAAGCACCAGGACCGTGTTGTCCTCGCCTACTCCGGGGGCCTGGACACCTCCGTAGCCATCGGCTGGATCGGTGAGCAGACCGGCCGCGAGGTCGTCACCGTGGCCGTGGACGTCGGTCAGGGCGGGGAGGACTTGGAGGTGATTCGCCAGCGGGCCCTCGACTGCGGCGCCGTGGAGGCCTACGTGGCGGATGCGCGCGATGAGTTCGCCGAGGAGTACTGCATGCCCGCCTTGAAGGCCAATGCGTTGTACGAGGGCAAGTACCCGCTGGTATCGGCCCTATCCCGACCGGTTATCGCCAAGCACCTGGTGCGCGCCGCCCGCGAGTTCGGCGCCAGCACCGTTGCCCACGGCTGCACCGGCAAGGGCAATGACCAGGTGCGCTTCGAGGTCGCGATCACCTCGATGGCCCCGGACATGAACTGCATCTCCCCGGTTCGCGACCTGGCCCTGACCCGGGACGTCGCCATCGAGTACGCCGAGAAGCACGACCTGCCGATCGAGACCACCAAGCACAACCCCTTCTCCATCGACCAGAACGTGTGGGGCCGCGCCATTGAGACCGGGTTCCTGGAGGACCTGTGGAACGCCCCCACCAAGGACGTCTACGTCTACACCGATGATCCCACTTATCCGCCGCTGCCCGATGAGGTCGTCATCCACTTCGAGCAGGGCATTCCCACCGCGATCGACGGGAAGCCGGTGACCCCGCTGGAGGCGATTCAGGAGCTCAACCGGCGCGCCGGCGCCCAGGGCGTGGGACGTATCGACATGGTCGAGGACCGACTGGTCGGTATCAAGTCCCGGGAGATCTACGAGGCCCCCGGGGCAGTGGCGCTGATTGAGGCGCATCAGGCCCTGGAGTCAGTCACCCTGGAGCGCCTCCAGCGCCGCTACAAGCGGCAGATGGAGCAGGCCTGGAGCGACCTGGTCTACGAGGCCCAGTGGTACTCCCCGCTCAAGCGCTCCATGGACGCCTTCATCGAGGACACCCAGCACTACGTGACCGGAGACATCCGCATGGTCCTGCACGGGGGACGGGCCACCGTTAACGGCCGCCGCACCGACACGGGTCTGTACGACTTCAACCTGGCCACCTACGAGACCGGGGATACCTTCGACCAGTCCTCCTCGCGCGGCTTCATCGAGATCTACGGCATGCAGTCAAAGCTCGCCGCCGCACGCGATGTGCGCCTGGGTCGAGGCGTCTCCTTCTGAGCACCGGTGCGGCGCCCATGGCGCGCTGCACCGGGATGAGCGGCCGACGGTGCCCGAACGCGGCGCCGTCGGCCGCTCATCCCAGTTCCAAGAGATCCCTTGGTCTCTAGGCACTGTCGGCGTTGCGACTCGATACGGGTAAGCGGTTCCGAATACGAGTCGTAAACGGCCGTCGCCGATTACGCTACGGCAGCAGCGGGCGGCCGCCGCAGCTCACGGCTAGCCGTCAGCCCTGTGGAAACCGCATGAGTCCGATCTCCTGAGCTTGTATGCGGGATGGGAACACGAGGAGGAGAGCGTGCCAGCAGACTTCCACGCCCCCACCACGGTCGCAGTGCGCGGATCGCGCCGCCCACTGCTGCCCGCGCTGGGCACCTGGGCATTCTTCTTGACCTTCTCCGGACAGGGAGTACGCAACCTCGTGGGTTGGTGGGCATTCGGCGTGATCGCCGCCGTGAGCGGCATCGTGCTCCTGCTCGTCTTCCTCTACGAGGGGCACCGGGTGCCGTGGCGCGCGCTGCCACCGGTAACCACCGCCTACGTCGGTGTGTGCGTGCTGAGTGTGTTCTGGTCCCAGTATCCCGGTGATACCGCCCTTGCGGCATTGCTGATGGTGGCCACCAGCGCCGCCGGAGTCCTGCTCGCCTGCGGCCTGTCCCTGCGGCAGATGACTGATGCCCTCAGCCGCGCCCTGGAGGCCACGCTAGTGCTCAGCCTCATGCTGGAGGCATGGGTGGCGCTGGTACTGCGTCACCCGCTCATACCTCTGTACATGCGCGATTGGGATGTGGTCCCGATCTCCTACTACTGGGTGAACGGCGACCTTCTCCGGGGCGGCCCGATTCAGGGCATTGTGGGAAACCGCAACCCGTTGGCCTTCATCGCTCTGCTCACTCTGCTGTGCGTGGCGGTGCGCTGGGCTGATCGGCGGGTGCGCCCGGTGGGCCTGGTGGTGTGGACCGCCTTATCCCTGCTGGTGCTGGTGCTCACCGGCTCGGCGACCGTGTCCGTGGCCCTGATCGTGTGCGCTTGCGTGTGCCTGCTGCTCTGGCTGGTGCGCCATGCCCCGCCCCGGCTGCGCCCGTTCCTGCTGATGAGTGCTGCGGCCCTGGGGGTGGCGTTGGTCGCTGCGGCAGTGGGCCTGCACACGCAGGTCACCGCGGCGCTGGGACGGAGCGCGGATATGTCGGGGCGCTGGGAGATCTGGACGCGGGTGCTGGACCTGTGGGAGGAGCACACGATCCTCGGCTGGGGGTGGATCATGTACTGGGTGCCCTGGCTGCCCGTATTCGCCACCCTAGTGGTGCGCCCGGACGGCACTCCCACAATGAGTGCCCACAACGCCTACATCGAGGCACTGTTCCAGACCGGTGTGGTGGGGGCGGCACTCGTGGTGGTGCTGGTGCTGCTGCTCCTGTTCCGCTCCTTTCGGCTCGCTCTGCGCAACATTGACTCCGATGCCTCCGTGCTGCTGCCGGCGCTGGTCATGACGGCACTGACGGTGCAGTCCTTCACCGAGTCCCGTCTACTCAGCGAGGGCAACTGGGTGGTCGTCTGCGCGCTGGGCACCTGGCTGGGTCTGCATCGCCTGTACGAGCGCAGTCGGGAGGACGCGCCTTCTGCTGCCACCGGTGGTGGCGCTACTTCCGAGACCCGGGCGCCGGTCCACGCCTCGGGCCGGCTCACACCTGCTCAGCCCTATACGTCATGATGGCCCCATGACGAGTCAGCCCAGCCCCAACCCCTCCGCCCCGCAAGCCTCCACGGCTCCCACCGGTATCAGCTTGTGGGGCGGCCGCTTTACCGGCGGGCCCGCCGACGCCCTGGCAGCCCTGTCGGTGTCCACCCACTTCGACTGGCGCCTGGCCCGCTATGACATCGCCGGCTCGCGTGCGCACGCCCGCGCCCTGCGCACCGCCGGACTGCTCAGCACCGCCCAGCTGGAGGGTATGCTCGCCGCCTTGGACCGGCTGGAGGACGACGTCGTCTCCGGAGCGTTCGTCCCTACTCCCGCGGATGAGGACGTGCATACAGCGCTGGAACGCGGCCTGATGGAACGTGCCGGCGCGGACCTGGGCGGAAGGCTGCGCGCGGGCCGCTCCCGCAACGACCAGATCGCCACCCTGATCCGCATGTACCTGCGCGACCAGGCGCGGCACCTGGCCGGGCTCGTGCTCGACGTCGTAGACGCACTTATCGACCAGGCCGCGGCGGCGGGCGAGGCCATCATGCCGGGCCGCACTCACATGCAGCACGCCCAGCCGGTGCTGGTCGCCCACCAGCTACTGGCGCACGCCTGGCCGCTGATGCGCGACGTCGAGCGGCTTGAGGACTGGGACGCGCGCGCGGCCGTCAGTCCCTACGGCTCCGGTGCGCTGGCCGGCAACACGCTCGGACTCGATCCCGACGCCGTCGCCGCCGAGCTGGGCTTCGACGCTGCCTGCGAGAACTCCATTGACGGTACCTCCGCGCGCGACACGGTCGCCGAGATGTCCTTCGTCCTGGCCATGACCGCGGTGGACGTCTCCCGCCTGGCGGAGGAGGTCATCATCTGGAACACCAAGGAGTTCGACTTCGTCACGCTGGACGACTCCTTCTCTACGGGTTCCTCCATCATGCCGCAGAAGAAGAACCCCGATGTTGCCGAGCTCGCCCGTGGCAAGGCCGGCCGCCTCATTGGCGACCTGGCTGGGCTGCTGGCCACCCTCAAGGCCCTGCCCCTCGCCTACGACCGTGACCTGCAGGAGGACAAGGAACCCGTCTTCGACGCCGTCGACACCCTCGCCGTACTGCTGCCCGCAGTGTCCGGTATGGTCGCCACGATGCGCCTTAACTATGACCGCATGGCGGCGCTGGCCCCGCAGGGCTTCTCCCTGGCAACCGATATCGCCGAGTGGCTGGTCAAGCAGGGGGTTCCCTTCCGCGAGGCGCACGAGCTCTCCGGTGCCTGCGTGCAGGTCTGTGAGCAGCGCGGAATCGAGCTTTGGGAGCTGACCGACGCGGACTTCGCCGCCGTCGATCCGCGGCTGACGCCGCAGGTGCGCACGGTCCTGTCGACGGCCGGCTCGGCGGCGGCCCGGGCTGGCCATGGCGGTACGGCCCCGGTGCGTGTGGTCGAGCAGTTGGCCCGCGCCATTGAGCACTCCGCCGAGCTGCGGGTCTTCTCCTGGGAGGGCTCGCTGCTGGATGGCTCCACCGGCCCGGTGGCCGATGCCGGTGACGCCGCAGAGGCGTAGGGCGGAGCCATGAGGCAGTCGGAGCCGGTGGAGGCGACTGCCCGCGGGGACTTGGCGGCTGTGGGGGCTCTGCCCGCGAACGTGGCCGACCTGCTCGCTGGTGACTCGGTGGAGGTGGCCCCGCAGCTGCTGGGCGCCGTGCTTGCCACGCGCCTGCCGCAGGGGGAGGTGTCTGTGCGGCTGACCGAGGTGGAGGCGTATAGGGGTGAGGCCGATCCGGGCTCCCACGCATACCGCGGCCGCACCGCGCGCAACGCCTCGATGTTTGCGGCCGCCGGTGCCATCTACGTCTACTTCACCTATGGCATGCACCACTGCGTGAATATCGTCTGCGGCCCTAGCGGCGTCTCGCGCGCCGTGCTGCTGCGCGGCGGCGAGGTGACAGGCGGAATCGAGCTGGCGCGCCGACGCCGCCCCACTGCTCGCAGCGACCGGGACCTTGCGCGCGGTCCGGCCCGTCTATGCCAGGCACTCGGCCTCACCCGGGACGACGACGGCTCCCGGCTCGGGCCGCCGGGCTCCCGCATTGCCCTGGAGCTGCCCGGCGTAGGCGAGGCTCCCGAGCCCGGCCGCATCCGCACCGGCCCGCGCACCGGCGTGTCCGGACCGGGCGGCGACGGTGCCGTCTACCCATGGCGCTTCTGGCTCGAGGGTGAGCCTACCGTCTCCCCCTACCAGCCCGCCCGGCCCCGCCGCCGGGGAGGGGACGCGCGATGACCGCGGCCTCTGGCCAGCGTCCTGAGCGCTACTGGAACCACAATGCCGCCTTCCATGACGAGCTTGTGGCCGATGCCGCCCGCCGCGGAGGGCGCGTGCTGGACGTGGGCTGCGGTGACGGACTGCTGCTGGAACGGCTAGCGGCCGTATGCGATCAGGCCGTTGGGATTGAGGCCGATGCGAATGCCGCCGGGCGCGCCCGCTCACGCCTGGCCGGACTCCCCGGGGCCGAGGTAATGCGGGCGGACGTGATGGACGCGGGTGTGATCGAGCGGCTCGGGTCATTCGACACCGTCACCTGCGTTGCGGTCCTGCACCACCTGCCGTTGGACAGGGGGATGGAGCGCCTGGGTGGCCTGGTCGCTCCCGGAGGCAGGCTCCTGGTCATCGGGCTGGCCGCCGACGCGTCAGCGGTCGACTGGGCGCTGAGCGCGCTGAGCGTAATCCCGATCCGGATCGCCAGCCTCCTTCACCATGAGCGGCGCGACATCGGAGTGCCGACGGCGCCGGCGCGTGAGTCGCGCCGGGAGATTCGCGCAGCCGCTGACCGGATCCTGCCGGGGGCTCGGATGCGCCGTCGCTGCTACTGGCGCTACTCACTGGTCTGGGACCGACCAATGGGGCAATCGGCATGACACCGACCGCCAAGACCGAGCTTGGCCGCACCCTGCCAGTCAGGGAGTTGTTGAGGCTGCTGAGCGCCGAATTGGGCAAGGCCCCGGTATGGCCCGCGCAGACTCCCTTCGAATACGTGTGCGGGATTGTGCTGGTACAGAACACGGCCTGGACGAATGTCGAGCGTGCCCTGGACGGGTTGCGAGCAGCCACCGGCTTCGAAGCCGAGCAGCTGCTGCGGCTGACCGACGCGGAGCTGACGGCGTTTATCCGCCCAGCCGGGTTCATGCGTGCCAAGGCACGCTCGCTGCGCGCCTTCGCGGCCTGGATGCTGTCCCCGGAGGGCCGGGCCGCGCCGACACTGGATGATGACGCCCTGCGCGCCGCATTACTGGAACTGCCCGGAATCGGTCCGGAAAGTGCTGACGTGGCGGCGCTGATGGTCTACGGCAGGCGTCGTTTTATCTTCGACACCTACGGGCGGCGCCTGCTACGACAGGCAGGCTATGCCGTCGGCCGCGATTACGAGACTACCCGGCGTACCCTTGGGGCCCGCATCGACGCCGAGGGACTCAGCCACAGTGAGCTGGTGGATCTCCACGGACTGATCATTGAGGCCGGCAAGCGCGCCCGGGCCGCAGGCGGCTGGGATGTCTACGGCCCCATGATCGGCGTTGGCACCGAGTAGTACCGAGTAGTGCCGACCGCGCACTCGCCGGGGAACCGGGTCGGGGCCTTTGCGCCGCAGTCGGCACGGAGGCGTATCCGTTCTTCTGGCACTTGGCCTGACGTACCGCGCAGCCGTGGCAGACTAGCCCGCGCCGGGCAACCGCCCCGGCCCCGGCCCACAGGCGCCGGGAGCAAACATGGGAAGGCACAGGACCGTGACCGACATCCTGGACGAGCTGCAGTGGCGGGGCCTGATCGCCCAGCACACCGACATTGATGCGCTGCGGGCAGCGCTGAGCGCCGGGCCGGTCACCTTCTATTGCGGATTCGATCCGACCGCCCCCTCCTTGCACCACGGCCACCTGGTAGCGGTCAAGGTTATGCGCCACCTGCAGCTGGCCGGGCATCATCCGCTGGCCCTGGTGGGCGGTGCCACCGGGCTCATCGGGGACCCGCGGGACAAGGGCGAGCGCATGCTGAACACAAAGGAAGTGGTCGCCGACTGGTCGCAGGGGTTGCGGGAGCAACTCGAGCAGCTGCTTGACTTTGACGGTGACAACCCGGCCCGCATCGTCAACAACCTGGACTGGACCGCTGAGCTGAGTGCCATCGACTTCCTTCGCGACCTCGGTAAGCATTTCCGTATGGGCACCATGCTGTCCAAGGACATCGTGGCTCGCCGCCTGGCCAGCGAGGAGGGCATTTCCTTCACCGAGTTCAGTTACCAGATCCTGCAGGCCAACGACTACCTGGAGCTGTTCCGCCGCTACGGCTGCACGCTGGAGGTAGGCGGCAATGACCAGTGGGGCAACCTGGTGGGCGGCATGGACCTGATCCACAAGGTTGAGGGCGCCTCGGTGCACGTGATGACCAACCCGCTGATCACCAAGGCCGACGGGACCAAGTTCGGCAAGAGCGAGGGCGGGGCGATCTGGCTGAACCCGCAGATGCTCAGCCCCTACGCCTTCTACCAGTTCTGGCTACAGGTGGAGGACACGGACGTTGCTCGCTTCCTCAAGGTCTTCACATTCCTTCCGCGTGAGGAGATTGAGCGCCTGGAGGAGTCCGTCGCCACGAATCCGAAGGCGCGCCAGGCCCAGCGCGCCCTGGCACATGAGGTGACCACTTGGGTCCATGGCCCGGAGGCGACCGCACAGGCTGAGGCGGCGACTGCAGCACTGTGGGGAAGGGGCGAGCTGAACGAGCTCGATGAGGCGACGCTTGCCGCCGCCACCGCGGACCTGCCTGCTGCCCCCCTTGCGGTGGGCAGCTCGACGATCGTGGACCTCCTCGTTGCCGCAGGACTGGAGAAGGGACGTAACGCGGCGCGCAAGACGGTGGCCGCGGGCGGTGCCTACCTGAACAACGTCAAGGTCACCGATGAGGATGCGCCGGTCGTGCAGGAGCAGCTTCTTGCCGGGGGAGTGGTGCTGGTGCGTAAGGGCAGACGCAACCTGGCGGTGGCTCGCTCGCGCGACTGACTACATGTACCGGCGGCCCTTACAGGACGAGCCGCGGGAAAGCCTCGGAACGGTCCCGTGGAATGCCTGGGTCAGCACGATTCGATGAGCCTTCCCGGGCACGCGAGAATGCGGAGCGGCGGTGACGGCAGCTGTGGCTGTTGTCACCGCCGCTCCGTTTGACCGAGGCACCGTGGCTGCGTAAAGTCTCTCCCTGCCGCCGGGAACGGGAATCAACCGGGAAGGCGGAGAAGAGGAACTGAACAGAGCCGCTGAGCGAGACGGGGATCACGGATCTCCGGTTTGACCCGGATCGCGCGGTTCGCTAAAGTTCCTCCGGCGCTTCCGGGAAGAAGTAATGGCCGAGCAGGCCATACGGAAACTCGGCGGGTGTGTTGTTTGGGATCTCGATAGTGTGTCGTGTTTGTTTGTTTGGTTGGTGTTTTTTGTTGGTTTCTTTGTTTGG
>NZ_PIZD01000017.1:26020-56353 GCF_010365615.1 Actinomyces sp. 565 | reverse complement strand
TCCCGGTCTCCACGACCGGGCTCCATTGAGGCAGATGCCCCGGCGGCGGGCCAGCTT
This sequence comes from Actinomyces sp. 565, assembly GCF_010365615.1. Taxonomy (NCBI): domain Bacteria; kingdom Bacillati; phylum Actinomycetota; class Actinomycetes; order Actinomycetales; family Actinomycetaceae; genus Actinomyces; species Actinomyces sp. 565. The sequence continues at coordinate 56,296 of NZ_PIZD01000017.1, read as the reverse complement.
CCACCCATCGTCTTCCCGGGCTCCACTGAAGCGCGGCGACAAAACAGGCTTCTCCGCATGGGAATGGGGCCTGTGGCGTGGTGTCCAGCGCATGCAGTGTCGGATGCTCGCCTGCTCGCCGACCGCCGTCGACGCCGGGCAGCTTGCCGCTGGATATCCGGCAGGCGAGGGCAGGGAGTGTCCAGATCTATGACAAACGAGGTAGGAGACGGCAGCGGCCGCGAACAGAACGTTGGAATCATGCGGGTGTCAGATCGGCCCCCGCGGCCGTAGGCAGTGTTTGTCATCGATTTGGACACGGAGAACGTAAGTGGCTCTTCCCGTTTGAGGTTGTATAGGTGGGGGTTGGCGGCGTCTGGGACATGTGGCTGTTTGCGGTTCGAAAGACTGGCGCCGATCGACCGCAAGCAAGCGGAGCGTCGGCGCATACAGTTGCCTCGGGCCGACGCGCCACGGGGCGTTGTAGAGGCGCCCACATGTTCACCCACGGACGTCAAGCACCGCCCCGGAACCACCCACCAGGCGTGCCAACAGTTCAAACGTTAAGAGCGACGACTCTTCACGAACACGCGTTCGCGCCAAGACCACGCGTACAGACAAGACCCAGCGGCCCAGCGCCCGAGGGAAGAGCCACACGACAACAGACCTGCCCGACGGCGGCCGCCCAGTCTCCGCGAGTGGACGTGGCGGCGTAGATGTGTCATGATTAATCCACCTCTTGAGAGCGCTCTCACCCAATGATGGCCATATAGAGAGCGCTCTCAGCGAACACTTATGGCGCACGGGTGCGCCACGCATCCCACACAAAAGGAGACATCGTGTTCAAGAAGCAGGCAATGGCCGGCCTAGGCGTCATCGCCGTCGGCGCGCTCGCCCTCGCCGGCTGCGGATCGGGAGGCTCCGGATCCTCCGGGGCTGACGCGGACGGCAACATCACCCTCACCATCGCCACCTTCAACGAGTTCGGCTACGACGCCCTGCTCGAGGAGTACATGGAGCAGAACCCGGGCATCAAGGTCGTAGAGAAGAAGGCCGCCACCTCCAACGAGGCACGCGACAACATGAACACCCGCCTGGCCGCCGGCTCGGGCCTGGCGGACGTCGAGGCCATCGAGATGGACTGGCTGCCCGAGCTCATGCAGTACTCCGACCAGTTCGTCGACCTGTCCTCCGACTCGGTCACAGGCCGCTGGCCCGAGTTCAAGACCGCCCCGGCCACCACCGCCGACGGCAAGCTCATCGGCTACGGCACCGACGCCGGCCCGGAGGCCGTGTGCTACCGCGCCGACCTGTTCAAGCAGGCCGGCCTGCCCACCGACCGCGAGGAAGTCGCCGAACTACTCGACGGCGACTGGGACAACTACTTCAAGGTCGGCAAGCAGTTCGTCGACGCCACCGGCATTCCCTGGTACGACTCCGCGACCGGCACCTACCAGGGCATGCTCAATCAGATCGAGAACCCCTTCGAGAACGACGACGACACCGTCATCCCCCTGGAGTCCAACAACACCATCCGCAGCACCTACGACACGATCCTCGACCAGTCCGAGGACGGGCTGTCCGCGGGCCTGTCGCAGTGGAGCGAGGACTGGGTCAACGCCTTCCAGAACGACGGCTTCGCCACCATGCTCTGCCCGCCGTGGATGCTCGGCGTCGTCGAGGGCAATGCCGCCGGCGTTGAGGGCTGGGACGTGGCCCCGGTCTTCCCCGGCGGCGGCGGAAACTGGGGCGGGTCCTACCTGACCGTCCCCACCCAGGGCGAGCACCAGGAGGAGGCCAAGGCCCTGGCCGACTGGCTGACGGCCCCCGAGCAGCAGATCACGGCCTTCCAGACGAAGGGCAACTTCCCCTCGCAGACTGCGGCGCTGGATGACCCGGCCCTGCTGGAGTACAGCAATGAGTTCTTCAACAACGCCCCGATCGGCCAGATCTACTCCGACATGTCCAAGAAGATCGCGGTCTCCCCGTACAAGGGCACGAACTTCTTTGCCATCACCACCGTCGTCACCGACGCCCTCACGCGCGTGGACGTGGACGGCACCGACGACGCCGACTCCTCCTGGGACAAGGCGCTGAGCGAGTTCCGCCAACTCGGAATCGAGTAGTCCTCGCTCGCACCAGCCAACGGCGGTGGCGCAGCCCGCGGCTGCACGCACTGCGTGCCGGACCGCGCCACCGCCGCTCCCCCACCGCTGACCGGAAAGGACCGGCAATGACGCCAGCAGCGACCCCTTTGAAGGCCTCGCGCGAACCCGCGCCCAACCCGCCGACGCGTACGCAGCGGCGTGGTTCTATGTCCCGACGCGACAAGCTGGGGCGGCTCGACTTCGTCGTCTCTCCCTACCTGTACATCGCCCCGTTCTTCGTAGTCTTCGCCATCACGGGCCTGTATCCGCTGCTGTACACGGCGTGGGTCTCATTCCACAAGTGGCACCTGATCGGCGGCGACCAGGGATTCACCGGGGTGGACAACTACGTCAACGTGCTGCAGCAGCCGAACTTCTGGATCGCCCTGCGCAACACCTTCTCCATCTTCCTGCTCTCCAGCGTTCCGCAGATCATCCTGGCGATTCTCATCGCCTACGTCCTCCACACCAACCTGCGGGCGAAGACCTTCTGGCGCATGGGCGTGCTGCTGCCCTACGTCGTGGCCCCCGTGGCCGTGTCCATCATCTTCTCCAAGCTCTTCGCCGACCAGTCCGGCATGGTCAATGCCATCCTCGGTCAGGTCGGGATCGGCCCGATCGGCTGGCACGCCTCGGCCTTCTGGTCCCACATCGCAATCGCGAACATGGTCAACTTCCGCTGGACCGGCTACAACGCCCTGATCATCCTGGCGGCCATGCAGGCCATCCCCCGCGAGCTGTATGAGGCCGCCACGGTCGACGGCGCCGGCCGCATGCGCCAGTTCTGGTCGGTCACCATCCCCCAGCTGCGCTCCACGATCATGTTCGTGGTCATCAACTCCACCATCGGTGGCCTGCAGATCTTCGACGAGCCGCGCATGTTCGACACCATGGGCAACGGCGGCGCCGACAACCAGTGGCTGACGCTGACCATGTACCTGTACCAGCTGGGCTGGGGACCGCAGAAGAGCTTCGGCCGGGCCTCAGCGGTCGCCTGGATCCTGTTCCTGATCATCCTGCTGTTCGCCTCCCTCAGCTTCCTGCTCACCCGGCGTATTGCCTCCTCCGGCACCGATCCCGCCAGATCCGGACGACGACGGCGCCCCCGACGCGCACAGCACCGCACCGCCGCCCGCCGCGCCGGCAACAGCCGCGTCCAGGAAGGAGCCCTGTCATGAGCAGCAACGAGCCGTCGGTGGCGATGATCGAGCAGACCGCGGGCAAGCGGGCGGCCCGCGCCGCCGCTCGCCGTCGGGCCAGAGGATCGCACCGGGGATTCGGTCCCGACCGCCGTCCGGGGCCGGTGGGCTACGTCTTCCTGATCGCCGCCGTCCTGATCAGCGCCTACCCGCTGTACTTCGCGTTCCTGCTGGCCACCTCCAACGCCGCCGAGATCGCCAAGCACCCGATCCCCTCACTGCTCCCCAAGGGGGAGCTGGTCGACAACATCACCCGGGTGGTCAACTCCGGCATCGACCTGCGGGGAGCCTTCATCAACTCCCTGATCGTCTCGGGCGTCGTGTCAGTGTCGGTGGTGTTCTTCTCCACGCTGGCCGGCTACGCCTTCTCCAAGCTCCGCTTCCGGGGGCGCGACGGCCTGCTGACCTTCGTCATCGCCACCATGGCCGTGCCCGCGCAGCTGGGCGTGGTCCCGCTGTTCATCGTGATGGCCAGGCTGGGGTGGACCGGGCAGTTGATCGCCGTGATTGTGCCGGCAATGGTCTCCGCCTTCGGCGTGTTCTGGATGACCCAGTACATCCGCGACGCCCTGCCGTACGAGCTGATTGAGGCCGCGCGCGTGGACGGGGCCTCCATGTTCCGCACCTTCTGGTCGGTGGCACTGCCGGCGGCCCGGCCCGCGGCGTCGATGCTGGCCCTGTTCACCTTCGTGGGCTCATGGACGAACTTCTTCTGGCCCTTCATCGTCCTGGGGGCGAAGAACCCGACCCTGCCGGTCGCCCTGCAGCTGCTGCAGGCCTCCTACTTCAAGGACTACTCACTGATCATGGCGGGCGTGGTCGTTGCCACCGTGCCACTGCTGATCCTGTTCGTCTTCGCCGGCCGCCAGCTGGTCTCCGGCATCATGCAAGGAGCTGTCAAGGGATGACCGCAATCACCTTCCCGCCCGGATTCCGCTGGGGCGTGGCTACCGCCGCCGCGCAGGTCGAGGGCGCCGCCCACGAGGATGGCAAGGGGGACTCCATCTGGGACGTCCTGTGCCGCCGCCCCGGCGCCATCGATGACGCCTCCAACATAGAGGTGGCCTGCGATCACTACCACCGGGTCGATGACGACGTCGCCCTCATCAAGGAGCTGGGATACCCTACCTACCGCTTCTCGGTGTCCTGGGCCCGGGTCATGCCCGACGGGCACACAGTGAACGCGAAGGGCCTGGACTTCTATGCGCACCTAGTCGACGCCCTGCGCGCGGCCGGCATCGAGCCGTGGCTGACGCTGTACCACTGGGACCTGCCGCAGGCCCTGCAGGAGGAGGGCGGCTGGACCGCCCGCTCCACCGCCGAGGCCTTCGCCGACTACGCCCGGGCCGTGTACGCACGCCTGGGCGGCAAGGTGGACACCTGGACCACGCTGAATGAGCCCTGGTGCTCATCCTTCCTGTCCTACGCGGGCGCGGAGCACGCACCCGCGGTCAACGAGCCGGCACAGGCGGTGGCCGCGGCGCACCACCTCATGCTGGGGCACGGCCTGGCGGTGCGCGCGCTGCGGGAGGCCGCAGCCGCCGCGGGCCGCAGCCCCCGCATCGGCATCACGCTGAACTTCTCCCCCACTCACCCGGCTAGCCCGTCTAGCGTCGTCGACCGCGATGCCGCCCGCAGGGTGGACGGCACCCAGAACCGGCTGTTCCTGGAGGCGCTGATACACGGCAGCTACCCGGCCGACGTCGTGGCGGACATGGCTACCTGGGCGGACATCCACGACTGGGTGCGCGCGGGCGACATGGAGGCCATCAGCGAACCCATCGACGTGCTGGGGGTGAACTTCTACAACGGCCAGACCGTGGCCGGCCCCGAGCCGGGACGCATGTTCGGCGGGCCGGCGGCGGGGGCGGGGCCCTCACCGCATGTGGGCTCCGAGAACGTCCGTGCGGAGCCGCAGGACCTGCCGGTCACGGACATGGGCTGGCAGGTGGAGCCCCGCGACCTGTATGAGCTACTGCTGCGGCTGGACCGCGAGTACACCTCCACGGCCGGCCCTAACGCAGCCGGCATCCCGATTGTCATCACGGAGAACGGAGCCGCCTACCGCGATGAGCCCGACGCGCACGGGCGAGTCGAGGACCTGGACCGTCTGGCCTACATCCGTGACCACCTGATCGCCGTGCACGATGCCATCGCCGCCGGCGCCCGCGTGGAGGGGTACCTGGTGTGGTCGCTGCTGGACAACTTCGAGTGGGCCCGCGGCTACACCAAGCGCTTCGGTATCGTCCGGGTTGATTACAGCACACTCGCGCGAATCCCCAAGGCCTCGGCCGAGTGGTTCTCAGCGGTTGTACGCAACAACGGTTTTGAACTGGACTGACACGCGGACGGAGACACGCATGCGCTCATCGGAAAGGATCACGCTGGAGGATGTGGCCCGTGCCGCCGGCGTCTCTCGCGCCACCGCCTCGCGCGTGGTCCGCGGGGACACCGGTGTAACCGAGAAGAAGACCAAGGCTGTCAGGGCGGCGGTCGCCTCACTGGGGTACATCCCCAACTCTGCCGCCCGCGCCCTGGTCTCACGCCGCACCGGAACCGTCGCCGTCGTCATTCCTGAGCCGGATCAACTGATCTTCTCCGATCCCTTCCTGACTCGGACGGTCCAGGAGATCTCCCACCACCTGGACGCCGCGGATATCCAGCTGGTCATGGTCTTCGGGGATCAGGCCGGCCACGGCCGCCGCGCGGCGAAGTACCTGCGCAACGGTTCGGTCGATGGTGCGATCGTCATTTCCCACCACCGCTTCAGCGGGCAGGTGGAGGCCATCATGGGCGTGCAGCTACCGGTGGTGTTCATTGGGCGCCCCCTAGCCCACAACTCCCCCGCCTCGTGGGTGGACCTGGACAACGTCTCCGCCGGCAGGCTAGCCGCCGAGCACCTGCTGGACCGGGGCGTACAGCGCCCGGCGATTATTACCGGCCCGCTGGACATGGTGGCCGCTCACGACCGCCTCCGGGGCTTCCGCGAGGTGCTGGGCAGGGCAGGGATCGATCCGGTCCTGCGGGAGGGCGCCTTCACCGTCGAGTCGGGGCGCGCGGCCGGCGAGGCCCTGGCACCGCGGATCGAGTCGGGTGAGATCGACGGCGTCTTCGCGTCCTCCGACCAGATGGCCCTGGCGGCTCTGGCGGCGTGGCGGGAGCGGGGACTGCAGGTACCAGACGACGTCAAACTGGTCTCGTGCGACAACGGGCCGGATGCGGCCCTGGCCGACCCACCGCTGACTTCCGTGGACAACCCCACCGATGTCTTGGGCCGGGCCGCCACCGACATGCTGCGCGCAATCCTGGATGAGACCTGGGACGGGCAGCCGGTGCTCGTGCCGACCCGGCTGGTGGTACGGCAGTCCTGCTGACAAGCCGGCTGGGGCTCGGGGTCGCGCAATTGCCACCACGCCACTAGATCCACCCCGGGACAGCGCCGGGCCAGAGCCGGGACGAAGCACGGCCCACGCGTCCGAGTCCCGAGCCGCTGACCCGCCCCCGTGTCTTGCACGACCTCGGGCCGTGTTCCACGACCTTGGTGTGCGTTGCACGACCACCCCGGGGTCGTGGAGTGCACACCAAGGTCGTGCAGTGTCGTGCAAAGCCATACCAGCCCCGACGCCGGAGGCCACCACCCGCACCGGCGACCCCTGTCACGGTGCGGGGCCGAAAATGAGCGAAGCCCCCGGGACCTTGTGAGTCCCGAGGGCCATCGCCGTGGCTCCGACCGGCGTCGATCCGGTGACCTTTCGATTTTCAGTCGAACGCTCTACCAACTGAGCTACAGAGCCTAGAGGCGTGATCGCCCAGCCGTTTCCGACTGAGCGACCCGCATCCGCGACCTCGACGGGACTTGAACCCGCGACCTCCGCCGTGACAGGGCGGCGCGCTAACCAACTGCGCCACGAGGCCAATATTCATCACTGTACGTGACTCGTACCCCCAACGGGATTCGAACCCGTGCTACCGCCGTGAAAGGGCGGGGTCCTAGGCCGCTAGACGATGGGGGCCCGGTTGCCCTTGGCGTCGTCGCGCCTCGAACCGGGATGTACGGTATTGGGCCGGACCGTCTCTGCGCAAATCTTCGGGGCGTGAGCCTGCTCACCAGCATTCGAGCAGGCGGCACCGCACCACCGATACCGCCTCCGACGCCGACGCCGGAACGCGGAGTCGGCAGGCTTCCCTGCGGACTGCGGGCGCCCTCTCCGCGGCATGTATGACGTGACGGCCCTTATGACGGCCCGCACGGCGCCCCCGTGGCAGGCTTCCGTACATGAGCCCGACGTACCTGTCCGAGACCGAGTTCGAAGCCGCCGTGGCGGACGCCCTGGAGATGATCCCGGAGGAACTCGCAACTCAGATGGACAACGTAGTGGTGCTGGTCGAGGACGAGCCAGATCCGGAGATGCTCACCGACGCGGACTACGACGAAGACGGCAGGCCCACACTGCTGGGCCTGTACGAAGGCGTACCGCTGACCGAGCGCGACGCCGGCTGGTCCCTGGTCCTGCCCGACCGCATCCTCATCTTCCAAGGACCACTGCAACGCTGGTGCAGCTCACGCCAGGAACTGGTCGAGCAGGTGGCGGTGACGGTCATTCATGAGGTTGCCCACCACTTCGGCATCTCGGATACGCGCCTGCACGAGCTCGGCTGGGAGTAAAAACCGGCAGCCACGCGGGCACATGCGCTTCACTCCCACCGCTATTACATGTGACACTACCGTTATGACCACAGCCGCACCTGGGGACCCATCATCGCCCGAGGCACGCCATCTGAGCACCTCGTCAACGCCGCCTCGCCGCGAGACGCGCATGAGCCGCCGCCGCCCAGAGGGGCTGGTAGCCCACGGACCGGTGGGGGATCCGGTAATCACCGCCCGCAACCTGTCCAAGATCTTCGGCGACGAGCAGAGCGCCGTCACCGCCCTGGAGTCGGTGGACGCGCATCTGGCACACGGGCGCCTGACCGCCATCCTCGGCCCGTCCGGTGCCGGCAAGACCACCCTACTGCGCTGTCTGGCGGGCTTGGAGACACCCACCTCCGGAACCATCATCCTTGCCGGCGAGGAGATCTCCCTGCTCAACCAACGACGCCTGACCCAACTGCGCCGCGAGCGGATCGGACTGATCTTCGAGTCCCAGAACCTCGTCCCCTCCCTGAGCGTCGTAGAGAACATCACCCTGCCACTCACCCTGGCCCGACGGCAGGTTGACACGGCGCGCCTGGACCGGATCGTCGACGTCGCCGGCCTGCGTGGCCGCCTCGATTACGGCGTCGGCGAGCTGACCCCGGAACTGGCGCAGCGCGTGGCCTGCGCCCGCGCGCTCCTCGGCGCCCCCGCGGTAGTGCTCGCCGACGAGCCGACCGGAGCCCTCGGCTCGGCGGCCGCGATGCAGGTACTGCGCATTCTGCGTACTGCGGTCGACGAGCTGGAGCAGAGCGTCGTCGTCGCCACCCACGACGCCGAGGTTGCCGCCCAGGCGGATACGGTCCTGTTCCTGCACGACGGCAATGTCGTAGCCGAGATGAACCAGCCCGACCGGGATCGGCTCCTGGACGCGCTGCACGACCTGGGTGACCCGTCCCGTGCTGGAATCGGCGTCGGCGGGGGTGAGCGGGAGGTCTCGCAGGTAGAGGAGGCCTGGGCGCAGCCACTCAGCGCGCGCAGGCCCGCCCGTTCCCGCGGCGACCGTCCCCGCGACTGGGAGGACACCGGCGAGCGGTCCCGCCCCGGACGGAACGCACGCACCTACGACGCGGCCCCCCACGACTGGGATGACCCGGGCGAGCGCCGGGGCGGAGGCGGGCGCCGCCCGAGCCGCTCCACCGACACGGGCGGCACTGACAACGCCGACCGCAACAACCCCTGGGGCTACCAGTGATTCGCGTGGTCTGGCGCGGCGTGCGCATGGGACCGGGTCCCTCACTTCTGCTCGCGGTGGTCGCCGCCGCAGCGACGGTCTGCATGGCCGGCGCCTTCACCGTGGCGGCGGGCGGTCACGGCACCGGGGCCCCGGCCCTCGGCGAGGCCGGGACGCAGCTCGGCGCATATGGACGCGCCCTGGTCCTGCTGTTCGCAATCCTGATAGGGCTGGCGGTAGCGCTGGTCATAGCCGCGACGTTCAGCAGTAGCCTGCGGCGACGCGCCGGGGCGCTTGCGCTTCTCAAGGCGAATGGGGTGTCGACGCCGATGCTGCTGGGGGCGGTAGTCGCCCAGGCGCTCACCATCGGGTTGCTGGGCGGCGCGCTCGGGCTGCTCGCCGGCTTGGGGGCATCGCGGCTGCCCTCCGCTGAGATCCCGTCGGTTCTCACCGTGCCCTGGGACTCCGATGAGGCGCTGCTGCCGCTGGAGCTGGCCATCGGCGCCACCCTGCTGGCAACGCTGGTCGGCGCCCTGCCGCCTGCCCTGCACGCGGCCGGCCTCCCGGCGGGGCCGGCACCATCCCCGCTCCCGGCTGCGCCGCGGCAGGCGGACCTGCCCGGAGTCGGCGGCATCTGCGGCATCGCACTCCTGGCCATCGGTGCTGTCGGCACCGGGGTCGCCTGGCGCATGGACACCCTGCCCCACCGCGTCGGCATACTGGGCCTCGCTGCCGGAGCGCTGCTCACCGGCCTACTGGTGGGCCTGCCTACTCTGCTGCAGCCCCTGGTAGCCCTACTGGGCCTGCCGGCGCGCCTGGGTTCCAGCGGCCGGCTGGCACTGCGCCACCTGGCGGCCGATCCACGCGGCGCGGCAGCCATCGCGGTGGCCCCGATGCTCGCCGCCATGGCGGCGAGCGCGGGCGCAACCCAGGCAGTCTCGCTGCGCGCCGCCCTCGCGCACGGCACCGCGGAGGGGCTCTCCCCGGAACCGGTGACCGCGCAGCTGGAGGCGCTGCCAACGCTCATGGCGGGCGCGAGCGCGCTCAGCGGCCTGTGTGCAGCGGCGGCCCTGGCGGCAGGGACCCGCGCGCGCACGGACGAGGGTGTGCTCATGCTGGCGCTCGGACAGACCCGCGGCCAGCGCGCCGCGCAGCTTCTGTGCGAGTTCGTACTCGCTACTGCCGCAGGAATCGTGCTGGGTGCGGCGGTCGGCCTGCTCCTGGCCGGGGCCACCGAGGACGTGCTGACCGGACTGGGCGGTGGCGCGCCTGCCATCCCCGGGCGGCAGCTGGCACTGCTGCTGGCGCTCGGCTGCGGCGTCGGCATACTGTCCGCAGCGGTTATTGCTGTTATACCCACGGGCAGGCGGGCAGGCGCCTCTGCACCGGGGGCGACGCCGGAGCCGAGCTGGTGAGGCCGCACCGCAAGTCGTGTCGGCCACACAACCTCGCGGGGCACCTGCATAACCCCGCCCGATTCCGTTACGATGCAATTACATGCCCGTTTAGCCTCTGCGACGAGGCGGGTGGCCTCCACCCGCTCCCGCCGCATCCAGCCCCGGGCAGCAAAGGCCCCGCCCGCACCTGTTGAGGAATGCCATGGCGAAGACAACCATCTTCATCTTCCACCCCGATCTCAGCCAGTCCACCATCAACCTGCGCCTGGCGCAGGCGGCGGAGGGCCTGGAGGGAGTCGAGATCCGAGACATGTACGCGCTGTACCCCGACTTCAACTTCGATGTCGAGGCCGAGCAGGACTTGCTGGAGCGCACGGATCGAATCGTGCTGCAGTTCCCGATTCAGTGGTACTCCAGTCCGCCTTTGCTGAAGAAGTGGGAGGACGACGTCCTGACGTGGGGCTGGGCCTACGGCACCAACGGGGACGCCCTGCAGGGCAAGGAGCTGCTTCTGGCCGTGTCCGCCGGTGCGGTGGCGGCCCACTATCGGCGCTTCGACACCCGCCGCTCGGTCACCGATGTGCTGTTCCGGCGGCGCCGCCGCGACCGTGACGCCGCCTCCTCCGGCTACACCATGAACGACGTGCTGCGCCCCTTCCAGGCCACCAGCGTGATCATTGGCACCGAGTACCTCGAGCCCTTCGTCACCCCGGGGGCGACGACGATGCACACGGCGGACCTGGAGGCGCGCGCCAAGGCCTACGCCCGCTATGTGACTTCGCGCAAGCTGCGCGTACTGGACACCTACCAGTAGCACCTTCCGCAGCACCGCCGGTACCTCCACCGGAGGCGGGTATCCCGCCCGTCTCATGCCCGGCGTCGGGGCGGTGGGGCGCCGGGGCGGTGGGTCGGCATTTCAGGTGCCGTTTCAGCCTATTCCCCATTGGGAGGCGTCTCTTCCCACATGGGACTACGGCGCCCGGGAGCCCGTGGGCGGCTAACCTCATGCCACGATGCCTCAACCCCGTTCCTTCCGCGCCGCCGCCCGGCGGCTCCTGCCGCAACCGAATGCCCCGCTCCCCCAGCCCCCCTCAGGCATTACTCCGGGGCGGCTGTTGCGCTGGCTGCTACGGCGCGCCGCCGCCCCGCTGACCGTCGCCACCTTGGCGGCGATCATCTCCAGCATCATTCAGGCGATTGTGCCCTCATTCCTGGGTGCCGCCTTGGACGCCGGCATTGAGCATGGCCTGAACCCCAGGGTCTGGGCGATCGCGCTCACGCTGCTGGGGCTGTTCATCGTGTACGCGGTGGGTGACACGATGTTGTCTTACTTCCGCATCCACGCGTGGATGCGGATCAACTTCGACATCGGCCGCCTGGTCGGCCGCCAGGTGTCCACCACCGGCGCCGGCCTGACCCGACAGGTGTCCTCCGGGGAGGTCGCCTCGATTGTCGCCTCGGATGCGCAGTACATCGGTAACTTTGCCGAGCGGCTTCCGGAGCTGATCGGATCGGCCTGCGCCTTCCTGGTGGTCGCCGCAGTGATGCTGAGCACGTCGGTGCGGCTGGGTGTGATCGTGCTGGTGGGGATGCCGCTGGTGGCATGGGCGGTTACTCCCGTCATCCGGCCGCTGCAGCGGCGCCAGTCGGTGCAGCGCGAGGCCCAGTCGGCGCTTACCACTATCACCACCGACACTGTTGCCGGGCTGCGGATTCTGCGCGGGATCGGCGGGGAGGACGTGTTCGCGCGCCGCTACCAGGAGGCCTCGCAGGAGTTGCGGCGCCGCGGTGTGGCCGTGGCCGGAACCCAGTCGGTGCTGATGAGCCTGCAGGTGCTGCTGCCAGGGCTGTTCGTCGCCGTCGTCGTCTGGGCGGCAGCCCGGATGGCGATCACGGGGGCGATCACCGCCGGCGAGCTGGTGACCTTCTACGGTTATACCGCCTACCTGTCCTGGCCCCTGATGGTCTTCTCCTACTCGGTGCAGGACTACACGCGCGCCCTGGTGGGGGTGCGGCGCCTGGCCCGCCTGCTTGTGGTCAGGCCCGAGGCCGGCACGGTTGAGGAGCGGCTGGTCCTCGATCCGGCCCGCCCGGAGCGGATCGCCGGCGACCTGTTGGACTCCGGCTCCGGCGTGCGCGTGGCCGCGGGGCGCATGACCGCGCTCGTGGCGGCGGATCCGGACGTATCCGCCGAGCTGGCCGTTCGCCTGGGCCGCTTCGACGACGCCGCTCCGGCCGTCACGCTCGCCGGCCGCCCGCTGACGGAACTTCCCCTGGCGCAGGTGCGCGCCTCCGTCGTGGTCTCCGGGGCCACGGCGCAACTGTTCACCGGGACCCTGCGTGAGGCTTTGGACGCGCGCGGAGCCGCCTCCCCCGTGCCGGTAGATGTTGCTGCCCTGGTGGCTGCGGAGCGCGATCGGGTTGGGGTGGCAGACGTAGACCAGAACGTGCACGCGGCGGTGACGCATGTGGACGGCGATGAGCGGCTGCTCGCCGCCTTGGAGGTGGCTGACGCCCACGACGTCCTGTCCTCGCTGGACCTGGGCCTGGCGGGCATGATCACCGAGCGCGGCAGGTCATTGTCCGGTGGTCAGCGCCAGCGCGTCGCCCTGGCTCGGGCACTGCTTACGCAGGCGCCCACACTGGTGCTGGTTGAGCCGACCAGTGCGCTGGACTCGCATACGGAGGCCCGCGTGGCACGTCGCCTGCGCGACGCCCGGTCCGGTAGCACCACAGTCATCACAACCGCCTCGCCCTTGGTTCTAGAGGCCTGCGACGAGGTCGTCTTCCTCGATCACGCCGGCCGCGAGCGCCTACGCGCCCCGCACCGGGAGCTGCTCGCCCGTGCGCGCGCCGGCGAGCCGGACGCTGTTGCCTACCGGGGAGTCGTAGCCCGCGCGATAGGACAGGACGCGGGCACGGCGCAGTCTCGGCACGGGGCGGGCACGGCGCAGTCTCGGCACGGGGCGGGCACGGCGCAGTCTCGGCACGGGGCGGGCACGGCGCAGTTCCAGCAGGACGCCGTCGTCCCCACCGAGGAGGTGAAGCCCTGATGGCACTGCCCGTAGCCCCCGGCAAGGTGGCCATGCGCAAGACCTTCGGCATCATGGCCGCCTACCGCATGCGATTCGTGTGGGTGCTGGTGCTGCAGATAGCCGCGGTGCTGGCCACCCTGGTAGCCCCACAGCTGCTGGGTCGGCTGGTGACCCGCGTGTCTGCGGGTACCGCCACGGTCGATTATGTGGACAAGATCGTCCTGGTGATCGTGCTGGTCACGCTCGTCGGGGCGCTGATCAACCGCTTTGCGCAGATGCGTGCGCGCACCCTCGGGGAGTCCGTGTTCGCGGACCTGCGCGAGCGCATGATGAACCGGGTGGTGCACCTGCCGCTGTCAGCCGTCGAGTCCGCGGGCACCGGCGACCTGGTGGGTCGCACCACTAATGACGTTTCCCGCATCGAGTTCCTGGTGCGGGTGGGCGTGCCCCAGATCATGGTTTGCACGGTGACGATTGTCTTCACTATCGCCGCGGCGGCGGTGTCCAATCCGCTGCTGGCGGCAGGGCTGCTGGTGGTGGGCCCGCCGGTGTGGGCGATGATGCGCTGGTACCTGCCGATCTCGGTGCCCGCATACCGTGCCGGCTCAGCCGCCGATGCGCGGGTGAATGGCGTCGTCTCGGAGACGGTGGACCATGTGTTCACGGTTGACGCGCTGGGGATAGGGCGTCGGCGGGAGGAGGTCATCGCCGCGTCAGTCGCGGAGGCCTGGAGCCTGGAGAAGTTCACTGCCTGGCTGCGGGTGCGCCTGTACCTGGTGCTGGATGTGGCGTGGCGGGCCCCGGTGGTGGTGATTCTGCTGTGGGGAGGTTTTCTGGCGTCTCGCGGGTGGGTGAGCCTAGGTGCTATCACCACGGTGACCTTGTACGCCATGGAGCTGCGCAAGCCGATTGGCCAGCTGATGTACTGGATTGACCAGGTGCAGGTGTCCCAGGCCTCGCTCACGCGCATCCTGGGCGTGGAGGAGGTGCCGGACGACCGCACCCCCACCGGGGCCGTCCCTGCCGACACGCACATGCGTCTACGTGACGTCCGCTTCGCCTACCGGGAGGGGCTGGAGGTGCTCCACGGGATCGACCTGGACCTGGTGCCTGGTGAGCGGCTCGCCGTCGTCGGCCCGTCCGGGTCGGGCAAGTCGACGCTGGGGCGCATGCTGGCCGGCATCAACCCACCCACATCCGGTTCCGTGACGGTTGGTGGCGTACCGCTGACGGATCTGCCTGAAACGGAGCTGCGTAGGCACGTGGCGCTGGTCACGCAGGAGCAGCACGTGTTCGCAGGGACGATCGCCGACAACGTGCGCCTGGGCCGCCCGGAGGCCGACGACGTGACCATCGCCAACGCGATCGCCGCCATCGGTGCGCACAAGTGGGTGGATGAGCTGCCCGATGGCATGCACACGCTGGTCGGTTCGGGGAACTTGACGCTTACGCCGGCGCAAGCGCAGGAGGTGGCGCTGGCACGACTGGTGCTGCTGGATCCGCACACACTGATCCTGGACGAGGCGACGTCGTTGCTCGACCCGCACGCGGCTCGGACCTTGGAGAGGACACTGTCGACGGCGCTGGCCGGGCGCACGGTGATCGAGGTGGCGCACCGCCTGTACACGGCTCAGGACGCGGATCGGGTCGCGGTGATGCTGGAGGGTCGCATCGTGGAGCTGGGTACGCATGACGAGTTGGTCGCCCTCGGCGGAGAGTATGCGAGCTTGTGGGAGGCCTGGAGCCAAGAGTAGGCCCGTCAAACGGGCGGCAATGATTGCGTCAGGCCGGCCCCTCACCTTGTGTCAGTGCTGGGCTGCGCCAGCGCCCCACGAGTGAATCAGCCACCTAGACGGGGCCAGTCAGGTGCCGCTCAGGCCTGGCATGTGAGATTCTGTTCCGAGCAACGGGAACGGCGGGTCCGCCGCCCCGCGCCGTTACATCCGCCAGGCACAAGAAGGTCGGTTCCATGAGCCAGCAGCCCAACCAGCCCCCGTCGGCACCGCCACGGCAAGACTCTGCAGCGGCAACGCCGACGCTCAGCGAGCTAGTCAACCGGATCTCGGAGAACATCTCCGCACTGGTGCACGGGGAGATCGACCTGGCCAAGGCCAAGGGCAAGCGCATGGCCACCACCATGGGGGTGGGCGGTGCGCTGCTAGCCGTCGGCGGAGTCATCGCCATGTACGGGGTCGGCTTCCTGCTGAGTACCTTCGTCGAGCTCCTCGCCCTGGCTCTGCCGCTATGGGCGGCCAAGCTCATCGTTGCAGCCGTGCTGCTGATCGTGGCCGCCATCGCCGCACTAATCGGCGCCAAGCGCCTCCAGGCCGCCAGGGCAGACATCCCCGATCCTAAGGGGGCCCTCGAGCGCGACCTCAACTCCGTCAAGTCTGCCGCGTCCGCCGGCTTCGAGAAGGGCAACCAGCAGTGAGTGAGAAGAAACCATCCCCCGCGGACCCCACGCCGGAGGAGATTGAGGCCCGCCTCGTAGCCTTGCGCGCCTCGGTGGTGGAGGACGTCGAGGAGCTCGCTCTCCGGCTGGCTCCCGGCACCCTCAAGACCGTGGCGCGCACCACCGCCGCAGCCACGATGACGGACCTGCGCGACCGCGCCCAGTCGGCCGCCGCCGATCTCAAGGCGCGCGCCCGCGGGCAAGAAGCACCCCTGCCGCTCGCCAGTACGCCCAAGGCTGACAGCGCGTCACTGCTTGATCGGGCGCAAAGGCTGTTCGCCGATGCCCGCGACGGCGATCCGCAGGCGCTGGCAATTGTTACCGGCGCGGCCGCAGCGCTGGCGGGCCTGAGCGCCTTCGCCCTGGTCAAGGCGCTGCGGCGCTAGCCGGTCCCGGGGCAACGGCTCGCTGCACGACGCCGCCCGCGACCGGCGTCCTGCCCCGTGCCGCGTCATCGGTGGCTTCATCCGTGGGCCTTACCACGCCCGACGTGCTGCCACCGGAATGGTGTTCCGGCGCGGCAACGTTGTACGGTTGCCCCACGACACATTTGCCCAATTGATGCGCGCCCTTGGCGCGCCCAGAGACACGTTGGAGGGGGTCGAGCCTATGGGGCGCGGCCGTCAGAAGGCCAAGGCGACCAAGGTCGCCCGCAAGCTCAAGTACTTCAGCCCGGAGACGGACTACGCGGCGCTCGAACGCGAGCTCGCCACGGCGTCTTCCGCGGCATCCCCCGACACTCAAACCGACGAGGACATGTACGAGGAGCTGGCCGCCAAATACGGCGTCAACGACGACTGGGACGACGAGGCCGAGGACGCCTGACCCGGGCTTCACTCCGTGAGCCCGGGGCGTCGTCGACACCGGGTACATCTGCGGCACGTCGGCGCGGCTGCACCGGTGGTCGTCCTTGCCCGGCGGTGAGGCAGTTACACCCGCCCCGCCCTGCGCCTACGCTCTCCGGTGCGCTCGGATGCCGCTCAGGCGACCCGGTAGCTCCCGCGCAGGTCAACGCTGCCGCCGTCAACGCCCTTGGTGCCGGAAACCAGTCGGCCCCGCGGCGCGTAGTCGGCGGCGTCACTGACGCTGCCCAGCACCCAGGCGGGCATGCCTGCAGCCTCGGCCCCGCGCAGAACATCCCCAACGGCGTCGGCGGCCACCACGGCGACCATGCCGACCCCCAGGTTGAGGGTGCTCTCGAGGTCGTCCCACGGGACCGCGCCTAGTCGGCGCACGACGTCGAACACCGCGGGCACCACCCAGGTGCCGCGATCGACGTCGGCCACCGTCCCGGCGGGCAGCACACGAGCCAGATTCGCCCCCAGGCCGCCGCCGGTGACGTGCGCCAGGGCGCGAATGCGCAGGGCGGCGGAGTCGGCGTCGGCGGGGTCCACCTGCTCAATCAGGTCAAGCAGCATGCGCGTGTACAGCCGGGTCGGCTCCAGCAGCTCCTCACCAAGCGTGCGGCCGAACTCGGGCACCTCACGCTCCAGGGACCAGCCCGCCTGGTCAACCACGCGTCGCACCAGCGAGTAGCCATTGGAGTGCAGGCCGGAGGCAGCCAGGGCCACAAGCACGTCCCCGGGACGCACCCGCTGCGCGCCAAGGGCCCGGTCGGCCTCAACCACGCCGGTGGCCGCACCGGCGACGTCGTAGTCGTCCGCCCCCATCAGCCCGGGGTGCTCGGCGGTCTCCCCGCCCAGAAGCGGCGTACCGACGGCGGCGCAGGCCTGCGCGACGCCGCGCACGATGTCTGCAATGCGCTGCGGGACCACCTTGCCGCAGGCAATGTAGTCGGTCATGAGCAGGGGGCGGGCACCGACCACCACGATGTCGTCAATGACCATGCCCACCAGGTCCTGCCCGATGGTGTCGTGCACGTCGAGCGCCTGCGCGATAGCGATCTTGGTGCCCACGCCGTCGGTGGAGGTCGCCAGCAGCGGGCGGCGGAAGGCACGCAGTTCCGAGACATCGATCATCCCGGCGAAACCGCCCACTCCTCCGACTACGGCGGGGGTCATGGTGGCGGCAACCGAGGCCTTCATCAGCTCCACCGCCCGGTCTCCCGCCGCCGTGTCTACGCCGGCAGCGGCGTAAGTGATCGGGGCGGCGGAGGCGTCGGCGGGGGGTGTGCTCTGACTCATCGGGCGGGTCCTTCCGGTGCGGGGTCGGTGAGTGCAGCAGCATGCGGCGGAGAACCTGCTGCCGCGGGTGAGGCTGCCGCGGCGTCGGCCGGGTTCCGGTGGGGACTGCCGGCGCTCAGGTCCGGGCGCGTCACCCGTCGCAAAACGGGGGCTCCGGTTCCTGCACCATTGCGGCGCCGGTAGACGCCGGGGACGCGCGTAGCCGCCGGGGCGCCGGCAGCAGCTCCCTGCACAGGCGGA
Source organism: Actinomyces sp. 565 (assembly GCF_010365615.1). Taxonomy (NCBI): domain Bacteria; kingdom Bacillati; phylum Actinomycetota; class Actinomycetes; order Actinomycetales; family Actinomycetaceae; genus Actinomyces; species Actinomyces sp. 565. The sequence continues at coordinate 37,836 of NZ_PIZD01000017.1, read as the reverse complement.
GCGATCGGGTAGTCACCGGTGAAGCATGCGGTGCACAGGGACGCGGCGTCCTGCCCCGAGGCGGCGACCATGCCATCCACGGAGAGGTAGCCGAGGGAATCGGCGCCGATGGAGTCACGGATCTCCTCCACACTCATACCCGTGGCGATCAGCTCGGCGCGGGTGGCGAAGTCGATGCCGTAGTAGCACGGCCACAGCACCGGCGGGGAGGAGATGCGCACATGCACCTGCGCGGCGCCGGCCTCCCGCAGCATGCGCACCAGGGCGCGCTGGGTGTTGCCGCGCACGATCGAGTCATCGACTACCACCAGGCGCTTGCCGGCGATGACCTCCCGCACCGGGTTGAGCTTCAGACGAATACCAAGCTGGCGCAGGGTCTGGGTGGGCTGGATGAAGGTGCGGCCGACGTAGGTGTTCTTCACCAGGCCCTGCCCGTAGGGGATGCCGGAGGCCTGGGCGTAGCCGATGGCGGCCGGGGTACCGGACTCGGGGGTGGCGATCACCAGGTCGGCGTCGACCGGGTGCTCGCGGGCCAGGGCCGCCCCCATGGCGTTGCGGGCGGCGATCACCGAAGTGCCGGCGATGCGCGTATCCGGGCGGGCCAGGTAGACGTACTCGAATACGCAGCCGGCCTGGCGGGGGGTGGCGAAGCGGGAGGAGCGCACGCCGTCGGCGTCGATCTCGATCAGCTCCCCGGGCTCAATCTCCCTGACGAACGTGGCCCCGACGATGTCCAGGGCGGCGCTCTCGGAGGCGACCACCCAGCCGCGCTGCAGGCGACCGAGTACAAGGGGACGCACGCCGTACGGGTCCCGGGCGGCGTACAAGGTGTGCTCGTCCATGAACACCAGGGAGAACGCTCCCCGCAACAGCGGCAGCACGCGCCGGGCCGTGGCCGAGATGCTCAGCGGCGGGGCGGCGTCGGCGTCGGCCACCGGGAGGTACAGGGAGGAGTCGGCGTCGACGGCGTCATAGTCCCAGGCATCCAGGTGCCCGCGCTGGGAGACCAGCTCCATCAGGGCGGCGATGACGGCGGTGTCCGTGGAGGAGCCGCGGCCGAGTTCGCCGGTGAGGTCCTCCCCGCTGGTGCGGTGCACCGCCTCCATGAGCTCGCGGGTGTTGGTGAGATTGCCGTTGTGAGTCAGTGCCAGTGTGGAGCCTGCCACCGGCCCCAGCATCGGCTGGGCGTTCTCCCAGGTGCCCGCGCCCTGGGTGGCGTAGCGGACGTGCCCGACGGCGAGATGGCCGGTGAGACTGGACAGGGCGCCGTCGTCGAACACTTGGGACACGAGGCCGAGGTCCTTGTATACCAGGATGTTGCTGCCGTCGGTGGACGCGATGCCGGCGGCCTCCTGGCCGCGGTGCTGGAGGGCATACAGGCCGAAGTAGGTCAGGCGGGAGGCGTCCTCGCCCGGAGCCCACACACCGAAGACGCCGCACTCCTCGTTCACCTCCTCCCCGGAGGCGAGCGGCGGATCGGGGCGTCGGCGGGCGAGCGCTTCACCGGAGTGCGGGGTGGTCCGGCCGGGGTCACCAAAGCTCACGCCCGCATTCTGTCACACGGCCTGCACCCCTCACCGAAACCGGCACTTGTTACGCGCCGAAACCGGCACTTGTTACGCGCCGAAACCGGCACTTGTTACGCGCCGAGACTGGCACCAACGCGTCGAGGCCGGCCATATCTACCGACCTCGGCACGTAACTACTCCCGACCTCGGCGGCGGGAGGTCAGCAGGGCGCCACCGCCCATAAGACCGAGGGCGAGCGCACCCAGGGCGAGCGGCACGCCGGTACGGGCCAGCGCCCCACGCGTGCCGCTCCCAGTAGCTGAGCCCGGAGCCGCTCGCGTGGTTCCCACCGCCGACGCCACGGGGGTCGGCCCTGCCGGGGCGCCGGCCGACTCGCCCACCGTGGCCGCCGCGCTGGGCGCCACCGCCGGGCTCGGCGTCGCCGTCGGCTCCGGAGAGCCCGAGAGCACGACCTCAGCGGCGACGGCAAGCGTCTCGCTGGAGCCGTCAGCGCCCGTAACGGAGAAGGAGACAACCGCGCATGTCGCGCTCACGCCGTCTACCGTGCACGCCTGGGTGGCGGCGCCGTCGGGGAGCGTGAAGGTCAGCGTGGCCTGGCCGGTTTCGGGCAGGCCCGGCGTGACCGTCTGGTCGACATCGCTCGTGGAGACTGTCCGGACGCTGCCGTCGGCCATGGTGACGGTGGCGGCGACGGAGACGGCGGCATCGCCCCTGCCCTGCTCGGCGGTTGCCGAGTAGCTGAGCCCGGTGAAGCGGGCCGTCACCGCTTCGCCGTCGATAGCGATGGAGGAGCCGACCTGGTGCTTGCGGTAGGAGGCGGTGGCCGGGTTGATCCGCATCAGGTACTCGGAGGTGACCGTGCGGTCGAGGATGCCGGTGTTGATCATCGTCTTCTCACCCAGCGTGGTGAAGTTGTCGCCGCCCGCGAGGAGGAAGGTGTTGGAGGCGACGGCGACGCTCGCTGCGTCGTCGAGCAGCTCGCCGTCGATGTAGACGGCGTCGATGACCCGCGAGCGCGCATCGGCGATGGCACCTGCGAGGCCCGCACTGAGCGCACCCCGCTCCTCCTCGGAAGCGGTGGAGATCTGCGTGAAGTAGTCCTCGAGCTGGTCGGCGGCGTCCTGGTCGAGGTAGACCGCCACGTTGTCAGAGGTTCCGAGCATGAGTGCTGCACGCGTGGTCGTCGGTTGGAACTGCTCGGCGAGCACCTGCTTTACCTGCGCGCCCGTGTAGGTGGCGTAGGCCATCTCGTTGCCGAAGGGCTGCACCGTGTAGGCCTGGCCCGAGGTGAGTTCACCCGCAAGGTAGTCGGCGCGCACACCGCCGGGGTTCATCAGCCCGATCGAGTAGTCGGCGTCCGGCTGGATGTCCGTGGACAGCCAGGAGGCGAAGGATGTGGCAATGAGGTTGGAGGCGGTGGACTCGGTGGAGCGGTTGGCCCCGTAGTCCGTGCCGGTGTCGGTGCCGCGGAGGAAGCTCGACCCCAGGGTGGTGATGACCTCGTTGCCCGCGGCCTCGGAGTCCGTCTTCGCCTGCGCGACGATCCCGGCCACGCCGTAGGCGTCGGTGGTGCAGTCGGACTCCGCCAGGTCGAGGTTGCGGGCGGTGGCGGCGGTGACGGCCTTCGTGCCGTCGGCGGATGTGGTCACCGTCAGGGAGATCTCGCCGAGCTTGAGGCCGTAGTGGTCGGGCTGGACGACGGCGATGTCCGTGCCGTCAGTCGACTTCACAACCTCGGCAAAGGGCACGTGGGTGTGGCCGGCGACGACGGCGTCGACGGCGCCGTTGAACTGGTTGCCGTAGATGGCGGCGTCCTCGTGGGCCAGGACCACGACCACGTCGGCCTCCCCGTTGGCGGCGTCGCCGTCCTTCAGTGCGGTGGCGCGCGTGTTGGCCGTGGCGGTCGCATCGGACACCGTGAGGCCCTCAAGCGCGGACTTGGACACCAGACTGGGCAGCTCCTCTGTGACGACACCGATGAAGCCGACCGTGACGCCATCGACCTCGGTGATCCAGGTACCGTTGCCGGAGCCCTCGGCGGCCAGGGCGGCGTTGCCGGTGACGTTGGCGGACAGGATCGGGGCGTTGAAGGCGGGTAGGAGCCGGTCGGCGAGGTCGGTGATGCCCTTGTCGAACTCGTGGTTGCCGGCGCTGGTGACATCCAGGCCGATGGCGTTGAGGACGTCGATGGTGGGCTGGTCGTCGAGGATCGAGGAGATGTAGGCGCTGCCGCCAACGTTGTCTCCGTTGGAGACGAAGAGCGTGCTGGGGTTGCGGGCGCGGGCGGCGGCTACCTCGCAGGCCAGAGTGACCGCGCCGGGCTCATCGCTCGTGGTCTCGATGTGCCCGTGCAGGTCGGTGATGCCGAGGATATTGAGCGTGGTGGTTGCGTCTGCGGGATCCGCGGCCGCGGCCGGGGTAACGAGTGCCGGCGTGACGAGGGTTAGGGCCAGGGCCGCGGTGAAGGCGGCGAGGCGACGGTATAGGTGTGGCATGACCAGTCTCGGGAGGTTAGTGGGGACGGAAGACCCGCCAAGTGTAGGGCACTTCACACCGTCGCGGGGCCGGCAGCCATGCTTCGAGACCGTCCGGGAGGTGTGAATGCCCGGCTTGAGGAAGTGGCGAGTGCCTGGCGAAGGCCGCCGTCTAGCGGGCGGATCCCGGCGGGCGCCGAGGTGTGGGTCGCACTCTTCCTTGAGTGTCGGCAGCTCCAGGCGGAACCCTGCCGCTACCCGCCGAATCCGTAGCAAAGAGTCCTGCGCCGTCGGAGCCGCGCTCGCGCCGATACTCCCAGCAACGTGCCGAGGCCGGCCATATCGACCGACCTCGGCACGTAACTTCTACCGATCTCGGTGGTTATAGCAACCGATCTCGGTGGTGGGCGGGGATCAGGCGGCGGCGGCTTCCGCCACGAGCTTGCGGGCCCGCGCCTGCTTGAGGATGAGCACACCGATGGCGGTGACAACCGTTCCCGCGATGATCGAGATGAAGAACCCGAGCAGGTTATCGATCGCGAAGAACACGAAGATGCCACCGTGCGGGGCGCGCGAGCCCACGTGCAGCGCCATGGACAGGGCGCCGGTGACGGCGCCGCCCAGCATCGACGGCGGGATGATGCGCAGCGGGTCCGCGGCGGCGAAGGGGATGGCGCCCTCGGAGATGAAGGACGCACCGAGCAGCCAGGCGGCCCGCCCATTGTCCCGCTCGACGTCGGTGAACAGACCCGGACGCACCGTAGTGGCCAGGGCCAGAGCCAGCGGCGGGACCATACCCGCGGCCATCACGGCGGCCATGATCTCGTAGGAGGCGGCAGTGGCCGCCGACAGGCCGGCCGTGGCGAACAGGTAGGCGGCCTTGTTGACCGGGCCACCCAGGTCGAAGCACATCATCAGGCCGAGGATCACGCCCAGGAGGACGGCCGAGCCGGAGCCGGCCATGGAGGTCAGCGAGTTGCTGAGCCAGTTCATCAGCGCGGCCAGCGGGTTGCCGAGCACCATGTACATCAGGGAGCCGACCACCAGGGTGGTGCACAGCGGGATGATCACCACCGGCATCAGGCTGCGCAGCCAGCGGGGCACGTCCAGCCCCGCCAGCCAGGCCGCCATGTAGCCGGCGAGCAGGCCGCCGATCAGACCGCCGATGAAGCCGGCGCCGATGGCCACCGACAGCGCGCCCATGGCGAAGCCGGGGGCGATACCGGGGCGTCCGGCCAGGCCGAAGGCCGTGTACCCGGCCAGGGCCGGTACCAGGAAGTTCATGGCGGTGGAGCCGAGCATGAAGAAGACTGCACCGATGTAAGCCATCAGCGGCGAGCCGCCCAGTGCGTTGGGGGCGGCCAGGTCCGGGTTGGCCAGGTCGGGCAGGTTCCACAGGCTGGAGTCGGTGACGATGTTGGCGGCGTTGTTCGTGATGTCGTAGCCGCCGAAGAGGAAGCCCAGGGCGGTGAGCAGACCGCCCGCGGCCACGAAGGGGATCATGTAGGACACGCCGGTCATCACCGAGCGCTGCAGGCGGCGCGCCCAGTGGACGTGCTCCTCCTCGCTCTCGGACTCGCCCCCCGCGGCAGCGGTCACGCGCTTGGCGCCCGGGTCGTCAATGGCGGCCAGGGCCTGGTCCACCAGCGAGCCGGCGTCATTGACGGCGGCCTTCACGCCGACGTCGATGACGGGCTTGCCGGCGAAGCGCTCCAGTCCCTTCACCGGCAGGTCGTGGGCGAAGATCACGGCGTCGGCAGCCTGGATGAGCTCGGCGTCGAGCCAGTCGATCTTGCCTGAGCCCTGGCCCTCGATGCGCACGGTGACGCCACGTTCCTTGCCGGCCTGCTCGAGCGCCTCGGCGGCCATGAAGGTGTGGGCGATGCCGGTGGGGCAGGAGGAGACACCGACGATCACGCGGCCCGTGTCCGCGGGTGCGGCCGACTCCCCCGCGGCCGGCGCGCCCGCGGAGGCCGCGGCGCCGCCGTCGAGCAGCTCGGGCTGGACCTGCTCGGTGACCAGGCGGGCGACGTCCTCGGGGGTGGCGGCGGCGCGCAGGGCGTCGGTGAACTCCGACTTCATCAGGCCGCGAGCCAGCTTGGCCAGCAGCTGCAGGTGGAAGTCGTCGGCGCCGGCGGGCGCGGCGATCATGAACACGAGGTCGGCGCCCTGCCCGTCGGCGGCGCCGAAGTCAACGGGCTCGGTCAGGCGGGCGAAGCCGAGCGAGGGGGCCAGCACATGCGGGCTGCGGCAGTGCGGGATGGCGATGCCGCCGGGGATGCCGGTGGGCGCCGTGGCCTCGCGGGCCAGCGCGTCGGCGGCGAGCCCCTCGTTGGTGTCGGCGCGGCCGGCGGCCGCTACGACATCCGCCAGGTAGTTGATGACTGCCTGCTTGTCGGCGCCCGCAGGCGCGTCCAGGCGGACGAGTTCTGGGACGATCAGCGGCGTGTTCGCTGAATTGGTGGGTTGGGACATGGTGTTTTCCTTGCTGTCTCCTGAGAGTGCCGCTCCGCCGCTGCGGGGCGGGTTGGGGTCGGATGCGCAAGCCGGCGGCTCACGCAGGACTGGTAGTTGCGTGCGGGTCTATCGGTTCGATTCGGGGCCTGTCACAGTGGGGTAACCACGGCCGCCTGGTCGGGCAGGTGATCCGGTCCGGGCAGCGTGGTTCCGGGCAGTCCGGCAGCGGCGGAGCCGTAGGCCATGGCGGCGGCCAGGCGCTCCGGCGCGTCTGCGCCTCGCACATCGGCGAGGATGTATCCGGCTACGGAGGAGTCTCCGGCACCGACGGTGGAGATAACGGGGACCTCGGGGGCGGTGGCGCGCCACGCCCCATCGGCGGTGACCAGGACGGCGCCGGCCCCGCCAAGGGTGGCCATTACCGCCCCCACCCCAAGACCCACGAGTACACGCGCCGCCTCCGCCACGGGGGCGTAGTCGCCGGCCAGGGCGCCCTGCTCCAGCGCGGTGGCGCGCTGTGCGGGCAGTCCGGCGAGCTGCCCGAGCTCCTCTCCATTGGGCTTGATCAGGTCCGGTGCCGCTTGCGGCAGAGCTGCCGCCAACGCGGCCAGGGGCGCGTCGGAGGTGTCGACCGCGATGCGCAGCCCCGGGGCCGCCTGTCGCAACAGCCCGACCAGCCGCGCGTACCAGTCGGTGGGGGCGCCGGGCGGCAGCGAGCCGGACAGGATCGCCCAGGAATGCGCCCCTCCCGTGCCTGCATCGTCGGAGTGAGTGGTGCCGGACTGCGCATGACCGGACACCGCCTCGAGCAGGGCCTGCTCCACGGCGTCTACCTCCGCCGCGCTCAGCACGGCCCCGGGCTCGTTGAGCTTGGTGGTGGTGCCGTCGGGCTCGGTGACCGCGGTGTTCACGCGCACCGCACCGGCCACATCCACGGTGACAGGAGTCAGACCGGGCGCGTCCAGCACCTCAAGGGCCGCCACCAGCGGGTCGCGCTCGGGCGCCGGCAGGATGGCTGTTACATCCTGGCCGGAGTGGGCCAGCACGCGGGCCACGTTCAGCCCCTTGCCGCCGGGCTCCGTAGTAACCGCCTGCAAGCGGTTGACTCCGCCGCGGACAAGCGCGCCCGCCAGTGAGACGGTGCGGTCTAATGAGGGGTTGGGAGTCAGAGTGATGATCATGCGAGCAGTACCTCGGTTCCTGTGTCGGCTAGTTGGGCGGCCAGTGGGCTGGGGAGGGCGGCGTCTGTGACCAGCAGGTCAACGTCGTCCAGGTCGGCGAAGGAGACCAGGTGCTCCTGAGCGATCTTGGTGGAGTCGGCCAGGACCACAACACGGCTGGCGGCGCGAACCATGGCGCGCTTGACGGCAGCCTCCTCCGGATCCGGGGTGGACAGGCCGTGCTCGGCGGTCAGGCCGTTAGTCCCCATCACGGCGACGGCTACTCGCAGGGTGGCGAGCACCTCCAGCGCCTCGGGTCCGACGGTGGCCTGGGTGATACCACGCACCTGGCCGCCGAGCATGCGTACGCTCAGGTCGCTGCGGCCGGCCAGGAGGGCGGCTGTGAGGACCGAGTCGGTAATGACTCGCAAGTCCATTCCCTCAGGCAGGAGGCGGGCGAGACAACCCACGGTGGTGCCGGCATCGAGCAGCACGGTGGCGCCGGGTCGGAGCTTCAGGGCACTGACGGCGGCAGCGGCGATGGCCTGCTTGGCGCTAGCGCCAAGCAGCTCGCGCTCGGCAACGGCGGTTTCCGGCAGGGCCAGGACAGTGGCGGGAACTGCGCCGCCGTGGACCTTGCGCAGGGCGCCGGCCCGGTCCAAGGCAGTCAGGTCACGGCGGATGGTCTCAACCGTGACGCCATAACGGGCGGCCAGATCGGCAACAGCAACGCGGCCCTCGCGCGCGACGGCATCAACGATGTCCTGCTGGCGCTGCTCGGCGTTCATCCGCACCTCCCCCATGAAGTCCGTTCGGACACGAGTATATGCCCGAACGGACGCACTTGGGAAGAGTCTTCTTGAAATTCGTCGTAAACCGTGTCCGCTCGGGCGCAATGGCGCCGACGCGGCGCCAATCCGCAGAGCAGTCCCGCGCCGTTCCGCACCGCCCACCACGAGCCGAGCGCGGACGAAGTGTCCATCTCTCCACACTTTCACCGGCAGCGCGCCGCAAGCCTCCAACGGATTCCCCGCTGACCTGGGCAAATGGACAGACACCGCTGCGGCCTACGCTCAAAGTGGCGAGAGATGGACACTTTTGCGCCGACGCATCCCGACGACAATCACCGGTTGGCCGGCTCACGCAGTGACGGCAGCCACCGCCCACAACCGCCAAGCGCTCACGCGCGCCGGCGGCCATGCCTCCGCTCACGCGCACCGGTGAGCACTATGCGGTCACTGCGGCCACGCCGAGCGCTACGCGCGCAGCAGCGGCAGATACGCGGACAGGTCGCAGCGCTCACCGGAGGCGTGCAAGGCACCGGAGGCCAGGGCGTCCTCCCAGCCCAGGCGCCCAGTGGCCAGGCCCAGCCAGGTGGCGGCATCGGTCTCCACCACGCTGGGCGGGGTGCCGCGGCGGTGAACCGTGCCCGAGACCGCCTGCGTCACGCCGAACGGTGGTACCCTCACCTCCACCGCGCGTCCCGGAGCGCAGGCGGTCAGCTCCTCCAACGTGTAGCGCACGGCGGTAGCCGTGTCGGCCCGCTTAGGGCGGTTGCCAGCCGCGGTGTCGGCCGCCCACCGGCGTACGGCCTGAGCGCCGACGGGGGGATCAATACGTCGTCTCACAGGTCTGACGGTACGACACCGGTGCGCCCCCGCAGCCCGCGGCGAATCACGGCATAGCACGCCAGCCCTGCGGCGGCAAGGAGAAGTCCAGCCATCGCACCGATGGAGCCGAGGAAGTCGGGCACACCGGTGTTGGCCAGCACCGGCTCATCCGCAGGCGCAACAATCACCTGAGCTCCATTGGCAGGGCCGCCCGCCTGCGACTGCGCCGCCGCAGCCACCGGGACCAGTGCCTGGAGCTCAAGACCACGGGTAGTGCCATCGCGTGCCACCAGGGTGAAGGAGACCACTGCGCAGGCCGCTGCGGTGCTGACTCCGTCAACGGTCTGCCCCGTCTGCCTGCCGCCACCGGGGCAGACCGTGGTCGCCACATCATCCGGGAGGGCAATGTTCAGTGTGGCAGTGCCAGTCTCTGGGCGCTCGGGAGTGATGGTCGCATCGACCACTGCGCTGGTGAGCTGCTGGGTGGCGCCATCGGCGAGGGCAACCGTCGCAGTTACCTCCTGGGCGGAGCCCGGAGCGGCCTGCTCAGAGGCGGCGGTGAAGCTGAGCCCTGTGAAGCGGACCGTGGCGGCGCCGCCGGCGGCTGCCGTATCCAGGTCGACCCCTACCTGCCGCTTGCTCAAGTCTGCGGCCACCGCGCTACCTGCCCGCAGGTACTCGGCGGTCACCGTACGGTCGAGCACACCGGTGCTGGCGGAGGGAGTCTCACGCAGAACCGTGAACCCGTCACCGCCGGAGAGCATGAAGGAGTTGGAGGCCACCACCACGTCGGCGTCATCAGCGAGTTCCACGTCATCCACGTAGACGGAGCGGATCACGCGTGCGCGGGCGCCCGCAATGGCGTCACTCAGCTCCTCGAGCGTGCGCTCGCCCGCGCAGATGCGCCGCCAGTACTCCTCCAGCTCATCGGCCGCGTCCTGGTTGAGGTAGACACGCACATTGTCTGACACGCCGAGCATGAGTACCGGCCGAGACGTGCCCGGCTGCCACTGCTGAGCAAGCACCGCCTTGAACTGCGCGCCGGTGTAGGTGGCGTATCCCATCGCGTTTCCGAAGGGCTGCACGGTGTAGGCCTCCCCCTCGGTCAACTCGCCGAGCAGGTAGTCCGAGCGCACGCCGCCGGGGTTCATCAACCCGATGTAGTGCTCACCCTCCGGCCGGATCTCATTGGTGAGCCAGGCGCGGTAGGAGTCCGCGATGACGTTGGCGGCGGTGGACTCGGTTGAGCGGTTGGCGCCGGGATCGGAACCGGTGTTGGTACCGCGGTAGAAGCCCGTATTCAGCGCGGTCAGGACCCGGGCGCCGGCGACGCGGGAGTCGCGGACGGCCTGATCGACGATGTCCTGCACGCCGTATGCGTCGGAGGCGCAGCTGGAGGCGGTCAGGTCGATGTTCTTGGCGGCCACCACGGACACGGCGCCGGAGTCCCGGTCAACCGACAGGGTGATGTTCCCCAGCAACTCGCCGTACTGGCCCGACTGGACCACGGCGATACGGTTGCCGTCCTTGCCGGTAATGGCGGCGGCGTGAGCGTCGTGGGTGTGCCCGCCGAAGACGGCGTCGACGGAGCCGTTGAACTGGTTGCTGAACGCGGCCGCGTCCTCATGGGCCAGGACGATCACCACGTCGGCCTCACCGTTGGCAGCATTTCCGTCTTTGAGTGCGGCGGCGCGGGCGTTTACGGTCTCCACCAGGCCCGCGACTTCCACCTCCTCCAGGGCAGCGCTAGTCACCAGGCTTGGCAGCGAGTCGGTCACCGCACCCACGAAGCCCACCGTGACCCCGTCAACCTGCGTGGTCCACACGCCGTCACCGTCGCCCTCGGCCCCAAGCGCTTCGTTTCCGGTGATATTGGCGGCCAGCACGGGAGCATCGAAAGCACCCAGCAGCCGGGAGGAGAGGTCACCAGCGCCCCGGTCGAACTCGTGGTTGCCGGCAGCAGTGACGTCTAGGCCAATGGCATTGAGGACGTCAATGGTGGGCTGATCATCCAGCACCGAGGAGACGTAGGCGGAGCCGCCGACGTTATCCCCGGTGGACACCAGCAGGGTGCCCGGGTGGGCGGCGCGCGCGGCCGCGACCTCACAGGCCAGCGTGACCGCACCGGGCTCTGAAACCAGCAGCGCCCCCTCGGCCTGCGTGGAGACGCGCTCGATATGCCCGCCGAAGTCGGCAATCCCCAGCAGGTTGATCGTCGCGGACGCACCGTCGTCCGCGAGGACTGCCGCCGCGTTCGCTCCGGGGGCGGGGGCGGCCACGACCACCGGGCCGCCGATCGGCGTGACGGCAACCGCCTCTACCGGAGGAGCCACCGCCACGGGGGCAAAAACTGCAAGAGCGAAGGCCGTCAGGGAGACGGACGCCCGAACCAGATGCTGCAGCCTCATGGTTGTCCTTGTGGTGATCATCAGTCGGTCGAACGATTGACACCACCATAAGTGTCAGGACACCTATGGGCCATAGCACATACCAATTAGTAATGATGACAATTTGGGACGCTAAACACTCCTCCGCCTATGAACCCCGGGTGGAGTCCGCGCGCGGGCACACTTTTACGCACGATTA
>NZ_PIZD01000017.1:0-25733 GCF_010365615.1 Actinomyces sp. 565 | reverse complement strand
GGCGCCCAGCCGCCTACAACCAGGCGGCTGGGCGCCGTCTCCCTGCTCCGGGTGGCCGGAACCGTGACGTTTGGGTGATCCGGCAGCTCGCCGCAACCGCCGATCGGCTCATCCGATTGGGTGACCCCCGCCTACCAGAATGGCCGAGGAGGCTCTTCCGGCAGAACAGCAGCGGCGCGCACGACGCGCCCAGGCTCAGACGATGCCGTGGGCGATCATGACGTCGGCCACGCGGGTGAAGCCGGCGGCGTTGGCGCCCAGGACGTAGTCACCGGGGCGACCGTAGGTCTCGGCGGCCTCTACGCAGGAGTCGTGGATGTCGGCCATGATGCCGGTGAGCTTGGCCTCCGCGGTGGCGAAGTCCCAGCGGGTGCGGCCGGCGTTCTGCTCCATCTCCAGGGCGGAGGTAGCCACGCCACCCGCGTTGGAGGCCTTGCCGGGAGCGTAGAGAATGCCGGCGGCGTGGAACGCCTCGATGGCCTCCGGCGTGGAGGGCATGTTGGCCCCCTCGGCGACTACGGCACAGCCGTTCCGCAGCAGGGTGGTGGCGCTGTCCGCGTCGAGCTCGTTCTGAGTGGCGCAGGGCAGGGCGACGTCGACCGGGACGTCCCAGGGACGGCCCTCAGTGACCAGGCGGGCGCCGGGTCGGCGGGAGGCGTAGTCGGCGACGCGGCCGCGCTCAACCTCCTTGACCTGCTTGAGCAGCTCCAGGTCCACGCCCGCCTCGTCGACCACGTAGCCGGAGGAGTCGGAGAAGGTGATGGGCTTGGCGCCGAGCTGCTGAGCCTTCTCAATGGCGTAGATGGCGACGTTTCCGGCACCGGAGACAGCAACCCTCTTACCCTCCAGGGAGTCACCCTTGGTGGCCAGCATGGACTGGGCGAACAGGACCGTGCCGTAGCCGGTTGCCTGGGTGCGCGCCAAGGAGCCGCCCCAGGCCAGGCCCTTGCCGGTCAGGACGCCGGCGTCGTAGGAGTTGCGCAGGCGCTTGTACTGACCGAACAGGTAGCCGATCTCGCGGCCGCCGACGCCGATGTCACCGGCGGGGACGTCGGTGTTGGGGCCGATGTGACGGGACAGCTCGGTCATGAAGGACTGACAGAAGCGCATCACCTCGGCGTCGGAGCGGCCGTGGGGGTCGAAGTCGGAGCCGCCCTTGCCGCCGCCGATGCCCTGTCCGGTCAGGGCGTTCTTGAAGATCTGCTCGAAGCCGAGGAACTTGATGATGCCGGCGTTTACGCTCGGGTGGAAGCGCAGGCCTCCCTTGTAGGGACCCAGTGCCGAGTTGAACTCGATGCGGAAGCCGCGGTTGACGTGTACGGCGCCGGCGTCATCCACCCACGGCACACGGAACATGATCTGCCGCTCCGGCTCCACGATGCGCTCCAGGAGGCCATCCTCGGCGTAGTGGGGGTGCTTGGCGATGACTGGACCCAGCGACTCCAGCACCTCACGGACGGCCTGGTGGAACTCAGCCTCACCGTGGTTGCGGGCCACAACCTGCTCATAAACCTTCTCGACAACATCCTGCATGCGGGATCTCCTTCACCTGTCTGAATCACCAGTCAGTATCACCTACCGCGGCCCTCGGGGCTTGACGTGGTTGCGATAGCGGCGCAGGAGCACCTCGTTGAGCAGAGCGGGCGTCCCGCGCTGGGCGCTAGCGTCGCACCCCGGGGGTAACTGAGACGAAACATCTCAGGCCTCGACCTCATGTTGGACGCAGGATGAGATCAGGGCCGCGAGTACTGCAGGAGCCGTTCACAGAGCGGCGTAGGCGGCGTCGTCGACGGGCTCGAGCCACTCATTGGAGGTGTTCTCCCCGGGGACCGCTAGCGCGATGTGGGAGAACCAGGAGTCGGCCTTGGCGCCGTGCCAGTGCTTGACACCGGCACGGATGAATACCACGGCCCCGGGCTCGAGGGAGACGGCGTCGCGCCCCTCCTCCTGGTACCAGCCGGAGCCCGCGGTGCAGATGAGCACCTGGCCGCCGCCGGAGGTGGCGTGGTGGATGTGCCAGTTGTTGCGGCAGCCGGGTGAGAAGGTGACGTTGTGGATGCCGACGGCGCACTCGGGGTCGTCGACGAGGTTGTTCAGGTAGCTATCGCCGATGAAGTACTGGGCGAAGGCGGCGTTCAGCTCGCCCTTGCCGAAGACGTTCTCGGCGGCGAAGACGGATTCGTCGGTGGTGGCGGTCATGGTGGTTCCTCTCCCGCGGCCCGGACGGCCGCGCACCCTCAGGCTAGGAGCGCCGCCCCGCTCCAGCCAGGCCCCAAGCGGGCTCCCCATCCCCCACCGAGATCGGTAGACGTTACGCGCCGAGGTCGGTAGACGTTACGTGCCGAGGTCGGTAGACGTTACGTGCCGAGATCGGCCAAGGCTGCGGCAGCACTCGGTACGTCCACGCTGCCGTCGGCATCGCCGACTGGCATGATCCCGGTATGAGCGCCACTGACTCTTCAAGGTCCACTCCCTCGAGCTCCAGGACCTCCTCGTCCAGCCACGGCCGCACCGACAGTAAGCGGTGGGGATCGCCATCGGTCGACCCAATCCTCTTGCAGGAGCCAACCCGACTTCCACGACGTCGACGGGCCGAATGGTGGACAGTCGCCGCATGGTCTCTGGCGCTGCTGCTGCAGGTCGTCCTACGCCTTGACGAGGAGTTCTCCGACGGCACTGACCTGGTGACCCTAATTGCGGAGGCGTATTCGAACTCGACCATTCTTCTGTGCATCCTCGGCCTTGTCTCCTGCTTCGTCCTTCTGGATACGGAAGCACTGCGCGCCGCCATTTGGGGAGCGATCTTGGCCGCCGTCACGCTCACCGCCTCGCTAGTTACCTGGACAATCCTTTACGGGCTGTGGCCGATCGAATACGTCTGGTGGACGCGCGGATGGGTTGTCAATCTCGTGTTCGGCGTCGTCCTCCTCCGCGCCATCCGAGACCTGGTCAACAACCTCAATGAAAGCATCGGCATCAGGTACGAGGTGTAATCACACCCGATCAGGCTCTCCTGGTTTGTGGGCGTGGCGCGTGCCTGGTGGGATGGGTACTGGCGGATGGTGTCCGGGTGCCCAGCGGCGGGGGCGGAATGATGCTCCTGTGGTTGTCAAAATTGATGACAAACACCGCTCGCGGCCGCTGGTGCCGATCTGACACCCGCATGATTCCAACGTTCTGTTCGCCGTCGCTGCCGCCTCCTACCTCGTTTGTCATAGATCTGGACACTTCGGGCCGCCACGCACCGGAACGAGCACCAACAGAGAGCCACCGCGGGCCGGCCCCCTCAAGCAACCGAGGACACGCCAATACCAGAACCGTCATAGCCAACATCGTCGGCTACCCCACGCGCCCGCCACGCCGGAATCCAACACCACACCCCCTGAGCCGGAAGAGCCTTCAAACCAGCCGCGATGCTCCACACATGTCTCCGGGATGATTCGTGGTGCTCTCAGCAAACGCCAATTTCCACGGCAGAGGCGTACGAACCGCAGGCCCCGGGACACGTTCCACGACCTTGGTGCACATTCCACGACCCCGGGGAGGTCGTGCAACACGCACCAAGGTCGTGCAGTGCGGCCCAAGGTCGTGAAACAGCGCCTACCACCATTTCCGCAACCGCTGCCCGGCACCACGAATACCCCGCCAAACACAACGCGTAGACGCTCACCCCCACTCCGGGCATCTACTACGCCACTTCGCCGTTAACAACGCCCGTTAACGGCCTACTGAAGGCTTCCGAGCCATTCAGCAAACCCCTAAGTGGCGTAGTAGACCCCGAACCTGCGTAACAGACCGCGAACCGGCGTTCTAAACGCCCTCGCGAAACACCCTCTCCCTCAACGCCCTCCCGGGCGGCCTCAGTCGAACAGCGCCGGCAGGGTGGCATCCACACCCGCGCGCAGCTCATCCAGGTCCAGCACCAGCGGGCGGCCGGACCCGCCGTCGGCCAGTAGATCGGTGCCGGTGGCTACGAGCATGTCCCCGCCGGTGGTGCCCAGGCGCCCCCAGGCCACGTCCTCCGCCTCGGCCGCAGCGGCCACCGCCGGCAGGGCGCCCTCGGGCACCGCCACCAGGGCGCGGGCACCGGACTCGGACAGCAGCGCGGTGAAGTCGTCGACGTCGCCGGGCACAGCCGCCAAGTCGATGGCCGCGCCGACGCCGAAGCGCAGGCAGGCATCGACCAGGCTCTGCACCAGCCCGCCGGTGGACAGGTCATGGGCGGCGCGCACCAGCCGGGAACCATCGGGCAGGTCCGCCTCGCTCAGCGCCACCAGCACGCGCCCGAGCGCGGCCTCGGCCTCCAGGTCCACGCGCGGAGGCAGGCCGCCCAGGTGGTCGTGGACCACGCGCGTCCAGGCCGAACCGTCCAGCTCGTCGCGGGTCTCGCCCAGGGCGATGATGGCCAGCCCCTCCTCCTGCCAGCCCGAGGGGTTGGCGCGGCGCACGTCGTCCATCACGCCGAGCACACCCACCACGGGGGTCGGGTTGATGGAGGAGTCGGGCAGCCCCTTGACCTTGCCGTGGGAGTTGTACAGGGAGACGTTCCCGCCGGTGACGGGCACGCCCAGCTCGCGGCAGGCGTCGGCCAGGCCGGTGATCGCCTCGACCAGCTGCCACATCGCGTCGGGGTCCTCCGGGGAGCCGAAGTTGAGGCAGTCGGTGACGGCCAGCGGGCGGGCGCCCACGGTGCACACGTTGCGGTAGGACTCGGCCAGCGCCTGGGCGGCGCCGGTGGCCGGGTCGAGCTTGGTGAAACGGCCGTTGGCGTCGGTGGCAATGGCGACCCCGCGGCCGGTGGCCTCATCCACGCGGATCACGCCGGCGTCGTCGGGCTGGGCCAGGGCGGTGGCGCCGCGCACGAAGCGGTCGTACTGGTCGGTGACCCAGGCGGCAGAGGCCTGGTTGGGGCTGGTGACGACGGCGCGCACCTGCTCCGCCAGCTCCGCGACCGTCTCGGGGCGGGGCAGGTCATCGGAGGTGTCGGCGTTCAGGGCATCCTGCCAGGCCGGGCGGGCGTAGGGGCGGTCATAGGTCGGCCCCTCGTGGGCGACCGTGCGCGGGTCGACATCCACGATCCGCTCCCCGAAGTGGTCAATGGTGAGTCGCCCGGAGCCGTTGACCTCGCCGATCACGGAGGCCTCGACGTCCCACTTGTCGATCACCGCCATGAAGTCGTCGAGCTTGTCCGGGGCGACGACGGCCATCATCCGCTCCTGGGACTCGCTCATGAGGATCTCCCCGGCCGTCAGGGTCGGGTCGCGCAGCAGCACGTTCTCCAGGTCCACGTGCATGCCGCCGTCGCCGTTTGAGGCCAGCTCGCTGGTGGCGCAGGAGATGCCGGCGGCGCCGAGGTCCTGGATGCCGAGCACCAGGTCGGCCGCGAACAGGTCCAGGCAGCATTCGATCAGGACCTTCTCCATGAAGGGGTCGCCCACCTGCACGCTGGGCCGCTTGGCGGGCATGCCGTCCTCGAAGGACTCCGAGGCGAGGATGGACGCCCCGCCGATGCCGTCGCCGCCGGTGCGGGCGCCGAAGAGGACCACCTTGTTGCCCGCGCCGGAGGCATTGGCCAGGTGGATGTCCTCGTGCCGCAGCACGCCCACGCACAGGGCGTTGACGAGCGGGTTCTCCTGGTAGGAGGAGTCGAATTCGGTCTCGCCGCCAATGTTGGGCAGGCCCAGGCAGTTGCCGTAGCCGCCGACGCCGGCCACCACCCCGTGCACCACGCGGGCGGTGTCCGGGTGACCTGCGGCGCCGAAGCGCAGCTGGTCCATGACGGCGACGGGCCGGGCGCCCATGGAGATGATGTCGCGCACGATCCCGCCGACGCCGGTGGCGGCGCCCTGGTAGGGCTCGACGAAGCTGGGGTGGTTGTGGGACTCGACCTTGTAGGTGACCGCCCAGCCGTCGCCGATGTCGACGACGCCGGCGTTCTCCCCCATGCCGACCAGCAGGTGCTCGCGCATCTCGGGCGTGGTCTTCTCCCCGAACTGGCGCAGGTGGAGCTTGGAGGACTTGTAGGAGCAGTGCTCGGACCACATCACCGAGTACATGGCCAGCTCCGCGGCGGTGGGACGGCGACCGAGGATGGTCTTGATGGAGTCGTATTCCTCGTCCTTGAGGCCGAGTTCGCGGTAGGGCATCGCCTGGTCGGGAGTCGCTGCGGCGTGGGCGACGGTATCGGGGTGGTCGGCGGGGCGGGCGGGTTCGGTCACGGCGTTGGGCTCGACGGCGGACATGGCTGCTCCTGGGTGGGCGGTGGAACCGGGTTAGAGGTTACCCGGCGGAGCGGCCTCGCACCTATTCCATTCCATCTCCCCCATCCCCTCCAACCCCTCCAACTCCTCCAACTCCGCCGAGACCGGTAGACGTTACATGCCGAGACCGGTAGACGTTACATGCCGAGACCGGTAGACGTTACGTACCGAGGTCGGTTGCCGCTGAGGCCCCGCCCGCCTGCTGCGTTAACGGTTCCTGGTCGCAGCCACCGCTGCACCCCCGTGCGCCCCGACGCGGTGCGCACGCGCCCGGCCGCGGACTACGACGGCGCCAAGGGCAACAACTGAGCCGGCCAGTAGTTGCCCATCGAGTCAAAGTGCAGTACGTGCAGACGCTCGGGGGCGAGCATGACGGGCGTGCCCGTGACCCGTGCGGTGAACTCGCTGAGCGCGGCGCGCAGTGCGCCGGGCGCCAGCGGCGTGGGCGCCGTCGGCCGGTAGTAGGCAAGCGTGATGTGGGGCGTGAACGGCCCGGAGGGGACGATCTCGTCAAACAGGGCACGAGCCGAAAGCAGCTTGCGGTGCTCGTCCTCATCCGCCGCTCTGATCCCGACGACGACGCTCGTGTTCACCAGATTGAAGACCGTCGTGCACCTGGTGCGGATCGGACCGACCGCGCGCGCCCGCGCAACCAGCTCTGCGGCCTTCCCCGCGTCGGCCTCCACCAGGGGCCACACCTGCGCCCGGTCCGGGCCGGCATGCAGATCGTGGAGCGTCACATGCGCCATCTCAGTGGGCAGCGGCCGCGACAGCGATTCGCCGAAACGACCGTGGAGATCATGTGCGATCTCCCCGGCTAGCTCCCGCACCCGATCGTCGAGGAAGTAGGCGATCGTGTCCCCATAGAAGGGCCGCAGCACGCCGACGCGCGGCGTCACCTTCTCCTCCAGCGACGCGGGCAGCCCGAATACCGGCTCGCCGGGGACCGAGTTGACCTGAAACTCCCCGACGCGCTCGTCGAACCCATGCAGTGTCTCCACAATCGGCTCCTTCAGCGGAAGAGTAACCGACCCGGATCACCGCGCCGCCAAAACCCGCCCGGACAGCCACATCTACCGACCTCGGCACGTACCTTCCACCGACCTCGGCGGCGATTACCTTGCGGAGACGACGCGGCGCGCCTTCACTCGAGACTGCCGTCGTCGGAGACCAGGATCATGATGAACTCGACGAAGGCCCAGATGCTGTTAGCAGCAACGACGGTCCAGGACAAGAAGAACGTGAATCCGGCCGCGATGGAGGGCCCATCCGGCGTGTATCCGTAGTCATCCGTATTCGCCACAATGATGATGCCGCCGATAACGAACAGCGCGATCATCGCGACGATTAGGCACAGGTGAGCGATGCCCCGACGGGTCTGTCCACGGTAGAAGTTGTGCACGCCGGCGCCGCCGAGGAAGAAGGCCAGCACCGCCGCCGCGGCCTTCGACTTGCGCTGCGTGTAGCCAGGCTGCATGTACTCCGCCTGCCCATACGGGACGTTGTAGGCGGGGCTGGGGTACGCCGTCTGCTGCGCATACGGCTGCTGGCTGTAGCCCGGCTGCCCATTGCCGTAGGCAGGAGCCTGCGCCGCTTGCGCATAGCCGGGCATCGCGGCAGGCCCGTAGGGGCCAGAACCCGACCCGTATCCGGCAGGCTGCGGCGCGGAATACGGCTGGCCTGGGTAAGGGGTACTCGGAGTCTGGCTCATAACTAGGTTCCCTTCAGAAACGACGAGGGCGGAGGGCACGTTTGCGGGTCGGCGCAGCCCACGTGCACTTGTTATGCCGCTACCCTCACGCCCCGCCGCCCCGCCGCGCAAGGGCACAGCGGCGACTGAGCGCCACACGACAAGTCGATGCGCACGGCACGCCGTCGAAAGTGCTGCGCATCACACGGGTTTGGGGCAGTATCGGGACATGAGAACCATCGACGTCGCCCCGCTCCCCCTGTCGGACCTCGAGAGCCACCTGGATGAGGTCGCTACCCGACGCCTGCGTGCCGGCGTCACCGCGGCGCAAACCCTCTTGGAGGGACGCACCGTCTGGACCATCACGCCCACCTCGGCAGCGGCGTCGGGGCCGGCGGAGATCGTCGCCCCGCTGGTCGGCTACGCGCTGGACATCGGGATCGACGCCCGCTGGCTGGTGCTGGACGCGCCGCGCGAGTTCAACACGATCGCTGCGCGCCTGCACGCCGGCATTCACGGCGACCGCGGCGACGGCGGCAAGCTCGCGGAGAAGCAGCGCGACATCTACGAGCACGTTATCGCCTCCAACGCGGAGAACGTCGTCGACGAGATCCGCGACGGCGACGTGGTGATCTTGCACGACCCGCCCACGGCCGGCCTGGCGAAGGCGCTGAAGGCCGCCGGCGCAACCGTCATCTGGCGCTGCCACCTGGGCGCCCAGGACACTGGCGACACCGGCCAGCACGCGTGGGCCTTCCTGGACCGCTACCTGGAGGAAGTCGACCTCGTGGTCGTCTCCCGCCCCAACTACCGCCCGCCCTTCGTGGAACCTGAGCGCTGCGTGGTGATTGCCCCCTCGATCAACCCCGACTCCCCGAAGAACCGGGTGCTGGACCTGGATGAGGCCTGGTCGGTGGCGCGCCTGGCGGGTGTGTTCGACGGCGAGCCCCCCTTCGACGCCGTGGCCTTCGTGCACGAGGACGGGCGCCCTGACTCCCTGGGCGAGCTGCCGTCGCTGGCGGGCGCGGGGCTGCCTGTGCCACAGGGAGTGCGCGTGGTCGCCCAGGTGTCCCGCTGGGACCGTCTGAAGGGCGGCAAGGAGCTGGTAGACGCCTTTGCGGAGAATGTCGCCCAGCTGCCCGCAGATGCGCACCTGCTGCTGGTAGGGCCGGACCCGGATCCCAACCGCGACGCTGAATCCGCTGCGGTGCTGGGGGAGGTGCTGGATCGCTGGGACCTGCTGCCGGACTCTGTGGCCTCGCGCGTGCACATCGCGGCCATCCCCATGCATGACCGGGACGTCAACGCGATCGTGGTGAACGCTGTTCAGCGGGTGGCCAATGTGGTCACGCAGCGCTCCCTAGTGGAGGCCTTCGGGCTGCCGGTGGCTGAGGCCATGTGGAAGAAGGCACCCGTGGTCGCCTCCGCGGTGGGAGGTATCCAGGACCAGATCGACGACGGCGTCGACGGCGTTCTGGTGGACCCCGCCGATGGGGCCGCATGGGCGCAGGCCGTCGCCGATGTGCTGCGCTTCCCGGAGCGGGCCCGTGACATGGGGTTGGCGGCGCACGAGTCGGTGCGCCGGGATTTTCTGCCCGACCGGCACCTGCTGGAGCTGGTGGACGCCATCGCCCGCGCCCTGGAGTGACCAGTAGCACATGGCCTTGGTGGTCCTCCTTGGCGGTTCTGGGAGACCCCTGTCACAACTGCCCCGGCAGGCTCGCGCAGGGCCGCCCGCAAGGTTATCCACAGAAATTTTCCACAGCTTTGTGCACAGCCCGGGAGACGACGGAAATGACGCCGATCAACCTGTGGGTTGGCTCCTGGGCGCAGGCCCGCGCGCCCAGGGAGCGCCCCGGCGCCTCGCTCCGACTCCGCTTTCGCCCCACTACCGCAACGCCGACGGCGCCGTCAAATCGTTGAAATGACGCGCTTTTACTGCCGCGCGCGAGCCGAGTGATTCGCGGCGCATCCGCGGCAGTGAGCCGGTTACCGGCGGTGTGGCCGCAACCTCGGCGCTCGCGCCGACGGCGTCCGCACTCCGGGCCAGTCGACCCGCAAGGTCTGGCTCACAAGAAGTTATCCACAGGCAATGTGGATGAGAGCCGAACGGAACCGGAGTGATGCTCAGGCCCCGACCAGCGCGCTGATGGCGGACTGGAACAGGCGCAGCCCGTCCACGCCCTGGCGGGCGCCGGCCGGAGAGTCCGGGCCGAAGCCGGGCTCGACGGCGTGCTCGGGGTGCGGCATTAGGCCGACGACGTTGCCGCGCTGGTTGCGTACGCCGGCGATGTCACGGGCGGAGCCGTTGGGGTTGTCCAGGTAGCGGAAGACGACGAGCCCTTCACCCTCCAGGCGGTCCAGCTCGTCGGGGGAGGCGATGAAGTTGCCCTCGCCGTTCTTCAACGGGACGACGATCTCCTCCCCCTCCTCGAACAGGTTGGTCCAGGCGGTGGTGGTGGACTCCACGCGCAGGCGCTGCTCGCGGCAGATGAACTTCTGGTGGTTGTTGCGGATGAGCGCTCCGGGCAGCAGGTGAGCCTCAGTCAGCACCTGGAAGCCGTTGCAGATGCCGAGCACGGGCATGCCCCGCTCGGCGGCCACAATGACCTCATCCATGACGGGGGCGAAACGGGCGATTGCGCCGCAGCGCAGGTAGTCGCCGTAGGAGAAGCCACCCGGAACCACCACGGCGTCAACGCCGTGAAGATCCGCGTCCTTGTGCCACAGGGAGACTGGCTCAGCCCCGGCAAGCCGGACCGCGCGGGCGGCGTCGACGTCGTCGAGCGTGCCGGGGAAGGTGATGACGCCGATGCGGGTCACTCAGGCCTCCTCGGAGTTGGATGTAGCGTCCGTGCCGTCGGCCGGCGCGGCGGTGACGGAGACGACGTCCTCAATGATCGGGTTGGACAGGAGCTTCTCCGCGGCCTCGGCGGCGGCAGCCAGGTGGGCGTCGGTGACGGGACCGTCAACCGTGAGCTCAAAGCGGCGGCCCTGGCGCACGCCGGTGAACTGGTCGAATCCCAGGCGTGGGAGATTGCCCATGACGGCCTTGCCCTGCGGGTCAAGGATCTCGGGCTTGGGCATGACCTCGACGACGATGCGTCCCATCGGTCCTCCTGGATGCGGTCGGGCGGGAGCGGGTCCAGGCTCAGCCTACCCGCCCACGACCACGCAAACCGGCGCCGCCCGCAACTTCTACCGATCTCGGCGGTTATATCTACCGACCTCGGCGGGTTAGATCGTGCCGAGCCAGTCGCCGGCCAGGCGGACGGCGAGGATGCCGCCGAGCGCCAGCGCCACGGTACCCAGCAGCCACTCGGTCCCCAGCACCAGCGCCAGGATCGCGCACACCACTGCGGCTGCGAGCATGAACCCGCCGACCGCCCCGGCCACGCCCGCCGGGGCGTGCACCGACTGGTCCATGGTGGAGGTGCCCATCACCGGCTTGGGCCCGGAGTCCACGCGCACTCCGTCCGCGCCGGACACGCCCGGGCCCTGCCGTCCCGGGGGCAGTGCGCGCTCCGCAGTGCTTGAGGCCGGCAGCAGGTGGTGCGGGTCGGCCACGTCAACCGTTCCGTCGGTCAGTCCCGCCGCGGCGTCCACGACCGTGGGTTCCCATCGCTCGGCCTCATTGCGCACGGCGGTACCGCCCGCCCAGGCCAGGTATCCGGCGGCGGAGACCAGGCCGGCGCCGCCGAGCACCACCACCAGCCACGGCGGCAGCCACGGATGCCCCGCCTCGGCGTTGGTGGCCAGGTGCATCGCGGACCAGGTGGCCAGGGCCAGGCCGGCCAGCGCGAACAGCACACCCGCCAGGCGCTGTCGGCGCACCGCCTGCGGCCAGGGAGTCCGTCCGGGCGTGCCGGTGGTGACGGGTGCAGGGCCGCGTCCTACGCCCCAATCGGTCCCGGGAGCGCTCCGACGTGTGCGCGGCGCGTCATCGGCGATCGGGGACCCCCAGTCCACGTCTGGCGCGGTGTCCCCGCCGACGCCCGCATGCGTGTATCCGCCACGGTCTCCCGCGTAGGCCGAGGCACGTGCCCCAGTGCCCCAGTCGACGGGGCCGCGCTCATGCTCCGGGCGCCGGTCGCGCAGCGGCGTCACGCGATCACCTGCCCGAGGATCGAGGCGAGCCCGAGGGCGAGCAGCAGGAAGCCGAGCGTGCCCGCGAGCAGCTGGGCAACCCGGATCATCGTCTCTCCCGCAGTGGTTCCAGCCAGCAGCTCGTCGGCCTTCCGCCCCGCACCGGTGGCGGCCAGCGCGGTGGTCAGCGGCCCGCTCACGACGTCGAGGGTGATCAGCTCCCTACGCCCGCCGGAGTCCGGAATGATCAGGTCGGTGCCGGGCACCGTCAACGGCGCATTTTCTTCCGGACGCCCCGGCGCGGCGGCCTGCTGCGTCCCACGCCGCCGCGCCATCCGCGCCCGATTGCGCTCCAGCCGTAGCCGGGGCGCGTTGACGACGAGGCTTCGCGCGGGCACGCGCAGCAGTAGCAGCAGCCCGAGGCCAACTATCACCAGCGCCACGCCGCCGAGGATGGCGGATAGCCCCCGGGCGCCGAAGGCGCTGGAGACGGCCGCCGCCAGCGCCAGCAGCAGCACCGCGCCGACGGCGACCAGCGCGATCACGAAGCCGGGGCCGGGGTGGAAGCTGCGGGTCGTGCCGGGGGCGTCGACGGCGGGTCCGGAACTCATCGGCGCAGTCATGCGCCCAGGTCCAGTGGCTTGCCGGTCAGGCGCGCATAGGCCTCCAGGTACCGCTGCCGGGTGCGCTGCACGACGTCGTCGGGCAGGGCGGGAGGGGCCTCGCCGGAGCGGCGGTCCCAGCCGGATGCGGGGGAGGTGAGCCAGTCTCGCACGTACTGCTTGTCGAAGGAGGGGGTGGGGTGGCCCGGTTCCCAGGCGTCGGCGGGCCAGAAGCGGGAGGAGTCGGGGGTGAGAACCTCGTCGCCCAGGATCAGGGCACCGGTGGCGGGGTCCTGGCCGAATTCGAACTTGGTGTCCGCCAGGATGATGCCGCGGTCGCGGGCGATGTCGGCGGCGCGGGCGTACAGGGCGAGGGTGGTCTCGCGCAGCGCCTCGGCCGCCTCGCGGCCGACCATGTCCACCACGCGCTCGAAGGAGACGTTCTCATCGTGCTCGCCGAGTTCGGCCTTGGCGGCGGGGGTGAAGATCGGCTCGGGCAGGCGCGAGGCCTCGGTCAGGCCCGCGGGCAGGGGCAGGCCGCATACGGTGCCGGAGGAGCGGTACTCGGCGAGGCCGGAGCCAGTGAGGTAGCCGCGAGCGACGCATTCAACCGGGTACATCTCCAGGCGGCGGCAGATCATGGCGCGGCCGGCGACCGCTGCCGGCACGTCCAGGCTCACCAGGTGGCTCGGGACGATGTCGGCGAGCTGTTCAAACCACCACACGGACAGGGCGGTGAGCACCTTGCCCTTGTCCGGCACCGGGGTGGACAGGATGTGGTCGTAGGCGCTGATGCGGTCGGAGGCGACAATAAGCAGCACGTCGCGCCCGGCCCAGGGGCCGGCACCGGCGGGGGCGTATACGTCCCGCACCTTGCCGGAGGAGACGTGGCTCCAGCCGGGCAGGGCGGGGGCCGACGGCGACTGTGCGGCTCCCGGCGGGGCGGCGGCGTCAGGGCTGCTGGTTACGCTCATGAGTCCATCCTGCCACCGCCTGGTGCCGACGGCGATGGGCACGGCCAACTGCGTCGGCTCAGCGCCCGGCGGCGATGTCGGTGCGGTACTGGGCGCCGTCGAGGTGAATCTTGGCGACGGCCTCGTAGGCGCGGGCGCGGGCGTCGGCGACCGTGTCCCCCAGGGCGACCACGGACAGCACCCGCCCGCCGGAGGCGACCAGGTTGCCGTCGTCGTCGCGGGCGGTGCCGGCGTGCAGGACGTGGACGCCGTCCAGGGCCTCGGCGTCGGGAATGCCGGTGATCAGGCCGCCGGTGGTGACGGTGCCGGGGTAGCCGGGGGCGGCCAGGACGACGTCGACGGCGGCCTGCTCCGACCAGCGCGGGGCGGGGACCTCGGCCAGGCGGCCGGTGGCGGCGGCCAGCAGCAGCTGCGCCAGCGGAGAGTCGAGGCGGGCCAGGACGGCCTGGGCCTCAGGGTCGCCGAAGCGGACGTTGAACTCGACCACGCGCAGGCCCTTGTCGGTCAGGGCGAGGCCGCAGTAGAGCAGGCCGATGAAGGCGGTGCCGCGGCGGGCCATCTCGTCCACCACCGGCTGGGCGACCTCGCGCAGCACCTGCTCGGTCAGGTCATCGGGTGCCCAGGTCAGCGGCGTGTAGGCGCCCATGCCGCCGGTGTTGGGGCCGACGTCGCCGTCGCCGAGCCGCTTGAAGTCCTGGGCGGGGGCGAGTGGGCGGACGGTGGCGCCGTCGCAGACGCAGAACAGGGAGACCTCCGGGCCGCCCAGGTAGTCCTCGACGACGACGGTGCCGTTCTCCTTCGCCAGGCAGGCGCGCCCGTGGGCGAGGGCGGCGTCGAGGTCGGAGGTGACTACCACGCCCTTGCCGGCGGCCAGGCCGTCATCCTTGACGACGTAGGGGGCGTCGTAATTACGCAGGGCGGTGTCCAGTTCGGCCTCGGTGGTGCAGGTGACGGAGTCGGCGGTGGGTACGCCGGCCGAGGCCATGACCCGCTTGGCGAAGGACTTCGATCCCTCCAGCTGGGCGGCCTCGGCGCCGGGCCCGAAGACGGGGATGCCGGCGTCACGGACGGCGTCGGCGACCCCGGCGACCAGTGGCGCCTCCGGGCCGACGACGACCAGGTCGGCGGCCATCTGGGTGGCCAGGTCCACCACCTCCTCCGGGGAGGTGGGGTCGATCTTGATGTTGGTGGCGATGTCGGCCGTGCCGGGGTTGCCGGGCGCGACGACGAGTTCGGTGGTGGCGGGGTCGGAAGCGAGGGCGCGGGCCAGGGCGTGCTCGCGCGCGCCGGACCCCAGCAGCAGGATCTTCACGTCTCCAGCCTAGCCGTCCGGCGCCCGTCCGTCGCGTCGATCCGTCCCGGAGCAGCCTCGCCGGTCCCCGTCGAGGTCGGCGAGTCGCCCGTGGGTACCGCTGCCCATGGCGGCGCGGGCTCACCCGAGTAGCCTGCGAGTGTGCGCGGTTCCCGGCCGCGGCACAGGAAGGACCCCCATGAGCGACGGCGGATACGGCGTCAGCCCGGCGAACGCCCCCACCGCGAGCGCTTCCCCCGCGCCCAGCCCTGTCGCGCCCCCGGACCTGGGCGAGATCGGCTCCTGGACCAGCGCCGCCGGCCACGACTGGCTGGTGCTCGCCGATCCCGATCCCGAGCAGCTGCTGCTGGCAGCCTACTTCGACTACGGCCTGGTGGATGAGCCGCCCGCACGTCTGGACGCCGCCGCCCGCCTGTGCGGGGCGCTGCGCGCCGAGTTGCAGCGCCCGATTGAGGTCGGCGTCGGCGAGGTCTCGGTGCCCGAGGTCGCCGTCGAGCTGGAGCCGTCCATGCTGGGGCTGCGCATCCGCGGCCGCCGCGCCGCCGTTCTCGGCGCCTGGACGCATCTGGGAGAGCTCTTCGCCCGCCCGGACCTGCCCGCCAATGCGCCGCTGCTCCCCCGTCAGGTCAACGCCTGGGACCGGGATCTGGCCACCTATGCGGGCGTGACCGCCATGAACCTGGCGGACATGCCCATCCACGGCCCCGACGGCGAGGCGGGCCGACTGCTGTCGCGTGAGCTGCTCGCCCACCTGGATCCGCGCCGCGGCGAGGTCCGGCACGTGTTCATCACCAACGATCCCACCCTGGTCGGCGTCGGCTGGACGGCCGACCCGCCCGCCGCGGCGCCTCCGACCCGCCCGCCCGTCTACCTCGACCGGCGTCCGGCCCTGGTGCTGTGCCCGCCCGACGACGGCGTGGTGCTCTCCGCCACCGCCACCCCGGGCGCCGACGCCTATGTGGCCGGGTTCGTCATGCAGTCCCTGATCGCCGACCTGCTGGACCGGATGGGAATGCAGGCACGCCTAGGCTACGAGTTCATCACCCTGCGGGACGCCTTCTACTGCTGCTTCGCGCTCAACACCAACGACGGCCGCCTGGGCGGTGAGGAGGTGATGGCCGTGCACGACGCCGTCGTCGCCCGACCCCAGCCCGTGCCCGAGGCGCTCATCGAGCGGGCGCTGGAGCTTTACGGCCCCTCCGAGACGGTCGACGACGCCCTGCGGCTGCGCACCAGCGGTAGGGCCGGCAACGTGCAGCCGACCGCCGACGGCGTGCGGCGGGCCCTGGCTCAGATCCGTGCCTCGGTGCACCTGCCGCTGCGCGATCAGACCGAGCCACTGGCGAAGCAGGCCGGCTACCTGCTCTGGAAGCACATCGACGAGCCCGGAGGCGACGTCATCCTCCTCCATGACGGGCCACAGCACCGGCGCGACGACGGCCACCCCGACGCCATCAAGCTCACCGCCCACCAGATACAGACGCACCAGTTCAAGTGGGAGCAGCGAGGACTGCCCCGACGCTGGCACCCAGACCACTCCATGGGCTACCGGTGGGTGGACTCCACCCGCCTGGTGATGGCCTGCTATGACCCCTCCGACCAGTACCTGGAGCTGATCGACGACCGGTTGCGCACCGTCAACCTGTACTGGGACGAGGTCGCCGCCCGACCCGGGCTGCGCGCCGAGCTGGAACGCCGCGGCATCTGGCGCCTGCCGCGCGGTACCTTCGGACTTATCCAATGACCGCGCCCCGCCGGGGCCAGTCGGGGCCACTTGTCCCGCCGCACCCGGCCGCAACCAGTATCCAGGCACGCAGTCAGGCAGGTGAACCGAGATGAGCGACGTCGTCGAGCCCGAGCACGAGTGGAAGTCCTTCGCGGGCCATGACTGGATGGTGCGCAGCGTTGACCGGGAGCCCGGGCAGGCGCTGCTGGGACTAAGCCTGGACTACGGCGGCGCCGACGAGCCGCCCGCCGCACTCGACACCCTGGCGCGCCTGTGCGGGGCGCTGCGTGCAGAGTTGCAGCGGCCGGTGGAGGTCGGCATCGGGGAGGTCGCCGTGCCCGAGGCGCACGCCGGCTTCGACGCCGTCAGGCTCACCATCGCCGTGCGGGGACAGCGCGAGGCCGTACTGCGCGCCTGGGCGCACCTCGGTGAGCTGTTCGCAGATCCTCGGCTACTGAGTACAGACGCCCAGCCCGTACCCCGCCCCGGCGTCACCTGGGACCGGGACCTGGCCAGTTACATCGGCACCAATACTCACACGCTCGGCAACCTGCGCGTCCACGGGCCCGACGGCGAGGAGGCCGGGAATGCCGTACGCGCCCTGCTCACCCGCCTGGACCCGCGCCGCGGCGAGGTACGGCACGTATTCGACACCGACGACCCATACCTGGTTGGCGTGGGCTGGACCGCTCAGCCCGCCTACGGGACGGCGCCGGCGCGCCCGCCCCTGTACCTCGACAGGCGGCCCGCCCTGCTGCCCTGCAACGAGGACGGCCGCGTGCTGCTGAGCGCGGTCGGCGAGCCGGGGGCAAACACGCTCGTGGCCATGCACGCCCTGGCGCAGCAAACACTTAAGACCCTGCGGGCCTTCAACGTGTACGACGACCTCGGTCTGAGCGTCGTGGACCTGCGCGATGTCACCTACTGCTGTCTGCACCTAGGCCAGCAGGAACCCACCGCAATGCTGCTGCGCCGCATCATCGAGCAGCTGATCCACAACCCGCTGCCCGTGCCGGACGCCGTCGTCGACGCCGCTCTGGATGAGTTCGGGGCAGATGAGCTGGCTGCGCTCGACCGTCACCTGCACCTGACCGGCCGCAGCGCCGAGCTGCACCCGACCACCGCCGGGGTGCGCCGCGCCTACGATCAATTGTGTGCCTCGGTACACGTTCCCCTGAACGGTGAGACGGAGTCCCTGGCCGACCGCTACGGCTACCTGATCTGGGCCGTTCCCGATGAGCCTGCACGCCTGGAGGTGTCGCTCCCTCGGAACCCGCAGGCAGCGCGCGACATCTCCAGGCCGGAGCGTGTGCTCGTCGGCGAGCACACGCTGACCGCTCTGTGGCATGGACGGCGGCGGGATCACACCGGCACCTGGCTGCTCACGGGCAGTGACTCCGTGCGCTGGGCGGACATGTCCCACCTGCAGCTGACCGGCTACGACACCGAGCACCAGGTAGTCATGCTCATTGACGACCGGATGCGACGCGTGACGCTGCTATGGGATGAGATCGCCGCCCGGCCGGCGCTGCGGGCCGAGATCGAGCGTTTCGGCATCTGGCGGGCCCCGCGCGCCCGCCTAGGCGACTGACGCTCTTCCCCGCTCTCCCCCACCTCCGTCCCCCGCGCCGCCCCGCCACCCCCGCCGAAGTCGGTAGATATGACGGAGCCGCGCGCTCACGCCCGTACTACCGCGGTGCGGCGCGAGTCCAGCTGCACCTTCACGTCCTGCCCAGCCTGCACCGGCTCAGCGCCGTCGGGACCCAGCACGGCGACGACCGACTCTCCTGCGAGCTCGACCCCGATCACACGCTGCCCGCCGCGCATTCCCACCGCGGTAACGGGCACCCGCACACTCGCCCCGCCCCTCGCCCCGATTGCGCCGTCGGCGCCCGCGCCCGCGCCGCCGACGGCGTAGGCGGTCAGTGCGCCGGGCGCCAGCGCCAGTAACTCCCCGGGCCGTCCCTCCAGGAGACCTGACCAGCCCAGGCGTGCGGCGGCGTCGGCGTCGAGCAGCGGCCCGAAGCCGAGGAACCGGGCGACTCGCGCGCTGCCGGGGTCGGCCCACAGCCGCTCCGGGGTGTCCACTCGTAGGAGCCGACCGGCCTCCATGACCCCGACCCGGTCGGCGACAGTCATGGCCTCGTCCTGGTCGTGAGTGACATACAGCGCGGTGGTGCCCTGCTCCTTCAGGATGGCGCGCAGGTCGGTGGCGAGTTGCTCGCGCAGGGCGCGGTCGAGGGCGGACAGTGGCTCGTCCAGGAGCAGCAGCCGCGGGCGGGGCGCCAGGGCGCGGGCGAGGACGACGCGCTGCGCCTGCCCGCCGGACAGGGTGGTCACCGCCCGGTCCCCGTAGCCGGGCAGGCCGACGACGTCGAGCACCTCCTCCACCCGGCGCGCCTGCTCTGGGCGCGGCAACCCGGCCAGCC
The DNA here is from genome assembly GCF_010365615.1 of Actinomyces sp. 565. Taxonomy (NCBI): domain Bacteria; kingdom Bacillati; phylum Actinomycetota; class Actinomycetes; order Actinomycetales; family Actinomycetaceae; genus Actinomyces; species Actinomyces sp. 565. Next base: position 6,654 of record NZ_PIZD01000017.1, on the reverse strand, counting down.
CGTAGGCGATATTGCCGGCGACGTCGCGGAATGGGAACAGCTGCCCATCCTGGAACATCAGCCCGAAGCCGCGCCGGTGCACGGGGACGGGGACGACGTCGTGCCCGTCCCAGGTGATGGTGCCGGCGGCGATGTCCTCCAGGCCGGCAACGGCGCGCAGCAGTGAGGACTTGCCGGAGCCGGAGGCCCCGAGCAGGGCGAGGATCTGGCCGCGGGGGACGTCGAGGGAGACGGTGTCGACGGCGGTCAGGGGCGCCGCTCCGCGCCCGGCCGGGTAGACGACGCTCAGGTCGCGTACGCTCAGGCCCGAGTCGGCGGGCGCGGGAACCGCAGGGGCAGCGGTCATGCGGGTTCTCCTGGGTTGTGGGCGGGCGTCATTTGTGTCGGTCTCGGTGCGTTACTTGTGCCGGTCTCGGCGAGGGGCGGGCGGGGGTCTGGAGGCGTTCACAGGCGAGCATGAGGGCGGCGGCACCGACCGCCAGCACCACCCCGGCGGCCAGGCCCATGCCCTGGTTCTGCGCGCCCGGGGAGCCGACCAGCCGGTAGACGACCACCGGCAGCGTCGGCCCCTGCGGGCGGGCGAGGAACGACGTCGCCCCGAACTCCCCCAGACTGGTGGCCAGGGCGAAGCCGGCGGCCAGGCCACCGGCGCGCAGCAGGTGCGGCCCGTCCACGCTGGCCAGTACTCGGCCCGGGCCGGCGCCGAGCGTGGCCGCGACCTCCCGCTGGCGCGGGTCGATCGCCCGCACGCCCGGCAGCAGGGTGCGCACCACCAGCGGCACGGCGACCACCGCCTGCGCCAGCGGCAGGATCCACCAGCTGCGGGTCAGCCCGGTCGGCGCCAGGGTGATCAGGAAGCCGAAGCCCACCGTCACCGCGGACACCCCCAGTGGCAGCATGAAGGCGGCGTCGAACAGGGCGATGCCGCGAGCCAGCAGGCGGCGCCGCGGATTGCGGGAAAGCACCAGGCACACGGCCACCCCCACCGTCAGGGCGATCGCCGTGGCGGCCGCAGCCACCCGCAGCGAGTTGCCGGCCGCCTCCCAGACCGAGACGAGCAGGGCGTTGTCGCCGCCGGTGGTGGACAGGTCGGCGTAGTTGGCGAGCGTCCAGTGCCCGGCGCGTCGCAGCGAGCGGATCACCAGCACCGCCATGGGCGCCACCAGGAGACCGCAAATGGTCAGGGCGGTGACTCCCAGGGCCGGGGCGTCGGCGACGCGCAGCGGCGTCGCGGGCACATCCGTGCGCAGCGCCAGGTGAGCCTGGCGGGCGCGGCGGGCCCGCTCCCCCACCCACAGGGCGCCGGCGATCACCACCAGCTGCACCACCGACAGCACGGCGGCGGCCCGCAGGTCCAGGTAGCGGGCGGTGAGCTGGTAGATCTCCGTCTCGATGGTGCCCGCGCCGGTGCCGCCCAGCACCAGCACCACCCCGTAGGCGGTGGCGCACAGCAGGAAGACGGTGGCGGCGGCGGAGGCGATGGCGGGCAGCAGGCTCGGCAGGGTGACGGTGCGCCACGCCCGCCACGGGGAAGCGCCCAGGGTGCGGGCCGCCTCCACGGCGCGCGGGTCGAGCCGGCACCACATGGTGCCGACGTTGCGCACCACATAGCCGTAGTTGAAGAACACCAGGGCGGCGATCACGGCGGTGCGGGTGCCGTCCAGGTGCAGCCCGCCCAGGGGTCCGCCGGTGGTCACCAGGGCGTGGAAGGCGGTGCCGACGACGACGCTGGGCAGCACGAAGGGCACCGTGACCACGCCGCGCAGCAGGCCCTGGCCGGGGAAGCGGCGCCGGTAGAGCACGAGCGCCCCGGGGATGCCGAGGGCCACGCAGATGGCGGTGGCGCCGGTGGCCTGAATGAGGGTCTGGCCGATCACCCGCCAGGTGCGCGGCCGGGTCAGCACCTCGCCGAAGCCACCCAGGTCGAGGGCGCCGTCGGGAGCCAGGCCGCGCCCGATGAGGGTCAGCACCGGCCAGGCGAAGAACACGCCGAGGAAGGCCAGCGGGACGGCGACGGCGAGGCCCCAGCCGATCCGCTCCCCCGCCGTCGCCCGTGCCCCCGCCGAGACCGGCACTTGTAACACGCCGAAACCGGCACTCGTTACACGCCCAGACCGGCGCTTGTTACGCGCCGTCGTCACCGGCCGGCCTCCATTCCCACCGTCACTGGCCAACGGCCTGGGCCCAGGTGGTCAGCCATTCCTGCTGGTGGGCGGCGATGTCGTCGGGGTCGACGACGATCGGATCCTCCGCGGTGGCACCGAAGTTTGCGAGGTCGTCCGCGAGGGCGGCGTCGGGGTCGACGGGGTACATGTACATGGCGTCGGGGATGGCCTCCTGCACGTCGCGCGACAGCATCCAGGCCACGAAGGCAGCGGCGCCGTCGGGGTTGGCGGCCCCGGCCAGCACGCCCGCGTACTCGACCTGGCGGGTGGCGGTGCGTGGCAGGGCGGCGGTGGTGGCGATGCCGTCGTCGTTGAGGGTGGCGGCGGGCGAGGAGGAGTAGGAGACGACGATCGGGTAGGCGCCGTCCCCGCCGCCGGCGGTGAAGTCGGTGTAGTAGGCGTCCGACCAGCCCTCGTCGATCTTGGTGCCGTTGGCGACCAGGTCCTTCCAGTACTGGGCGAAGCCGTCCTCGCCGAAATGGCCGATGGTGGCCAGCAGGAAGGCCATGCCGGTGGAGGAGGTGGTGGGGTTGATGGCGACGAACATGTCCTTGTAGGCGGGGTCGGTCAGGTCCTCGAAGATGGCGGGCACCTCCAGGCCGTGGTCGGAGAGCCAGAAGGTGTCGACGTTGACGCACACCTCCCCGAAGTCGATGGGCACGAGCGCGGGGGTGTCATCGACGATGTAGGGCGCCAGGTAGTCCGCGGCGCCGTCGGGCAGGTTCAGGGCGACGTCGGTGTCGATGACGCCCTCGGCGAGGATGCGGGAGGCCATGGTGTTGTTGATGCCGAAGACGGCGTCGCCGAGCGGGGCGTCCTTGGTGAGGATCAGCTTGTTGGCGACCTCGCCGCCGTCGCCGGAGCGGGCGATCTCCAGGGTGTAGCCGGTGTCGGCCTCGAAGGCGGCGATAAGCTCATCGGGCAGGTCGAAGGAGTCATAGGTGACGACGGTGACGGTACCGTCCGAGGCCGTGGAGCTCGTGCCGGAGCCGCCTGTCCCGGAGCCGCAGGCCGCGAGCGCCAGGCCGACGGCGGCGGTGGCGCCTCCGGTGAGCAGCGCGCGGCGGCTGGGGCGGATGGCGGCAAGCCGGTGGGCGCTGCGCGTCGATGCGGCAAGCGCGACGCCGTTGGACGGGGCGGTTAGAGGTGACACGGCGGCGCGGACGGCGGCCTTCCTGGTGCTCATAATGTTCCTCCTGGATGGTGGTCCGGAGGGCCCGGGCGCAGTCGGTGCGCCCGGGGAGATCTCGACTTCCTTCGCCGGTACGAACCGGAGCAGGTTCGAGGGTCTGCGGCTGCCCGCACTCTCAGCGCCGTGGCCGCGGGCGGGGCGGCCCCGCCGACGACGGGGCGCTCCCCTGTCGTTGTGGGGCCAGCTTAGCGCGGCGGCCAGCTGCGTTGCGCAGGGCGCCGCGGCCCAATGCTCCGGGCCGGAGCCGACGGGGGCACGGAACAGCGCCTGCGAGGCCGCTGCAAAAACCCGGGCAAAACCCGAGGTGGGGTGAGTCCACGCATATGGTCCCTATACCGTGTGACAGGATCGGGGCGGGGCGGTGAGCGGCCCGCCTACCGTCGCCGCCGTCAGGTGTCCAGTCATCAAGCAGATTTCAGGGGGTAGTCATCATGAAGAACAGTCTCGGTTGGACAGCCGCATCCGCTCTTTCGCTCCTGGCCTCGAGCGCTATCGCCGAGAGGGCCGTGGCCGCGGGGTGGAAGGCTGTCACCGGCAAGCCGGCGCCGCAGGACGAGGATCAGGTACTCAGCTACCGACTCGGAGAGGTTGTTGCCTTCGCCCTGGTATCCGGCGCGATCATGACGCTGACCCGGCAGCTGACGCTGCGGCAGGCCGCCAAGATCCACGCCCGCCGCAGCGGAGTCGTGCCGGGCGTGGGCGAAGCGACCGCGCTGGAGGCCTGAGGGCGGGCAGTGACACCCATCGCCGCCCCTGCGGTTGCGTCACTTCACCATTGACTACGGCGGCGACGCCGTCAATGACTGCGGCGCAGCGGGGTGACGGTGGCGTCGCCCGGGGCGGCCGGCGCCGTCGTCGGGCTGGAGCCGTCGCGCGCGCCGTCCCAGTCAGGGATGAAGGGGGCCGGCAGCGGCGCGAACCAGTTGTTGAAGTGATCGGGCGCGTCGGCGGGCGGGACCAGGCCCATGGCGATCAGCGCGTGAGCGGGCTGGTCCGGGCCGGACAGGGCGTCCACCCAGGCCTCCCAACGGTCCTCGTCGATGCCGGCACCACGCGAGTCGGCGATGACACCGCCGAGGTTGAAGATGTCATGGAGCACGATGGCGTCGGCCATGGTGCGTACCAGCGGCTCAGCGCTCGCAGGGCCGGCGTCGGTCAGGCGCAGGGTCATGTCCCGGGCGGTGCCGCGCAGCTGGAAGACGAACTCGTAGTCGTAGCGGGTCAGCCACAGCTGCGGCAGGGTGGAGCCGATGTGGGTCTCGTCGAGCTGGCCCAGGTGGGCACCGCGGGGAAGTGAGGCCAGGCCTTCGAGGTCCTCGGCTACGGACATGTCGAACAGGAAGGTCCCCAGGGCGAAGCAGCGGGCGGCGTCCTCCCCGAGTGTGCGTGCAAGCCGCTGGGAGTAGACCTCGGACAGGACGGTGGGGATGTCGTCCCAGTCGGGAACGGGTAGGTCGGCCGCGGCCTGGGCGGCCAGGTCCTCGGCGTCGAGGCCTTCGAAGGGGTCGTAGGCCTCGTCAGGGATGTCGTATCCAGGGACGCCGAAGGCGGTGCCGAATCCGCCCGGGCCGTCGAAGCCGGGGCCGAAGCTGCCCGGGCCGTCGGAGCCGGGGCCGAAGCTGCCTGGACCGATTGGCATCGCGCCGCCCGGGCCAGCCGACGTGGCGCCGCCCCGAAGGGCGGCGCGAAGGCCGTCCAGGGCGGCCACGTGGATGGGCGGCTCCCATTCGAGGGCCTCCCACACGCCCGCCTGCTTGTCGCCGCGCACCTGGGTGCGGCCGGCCTCGTAGTTGCGCCAGGTCTGCTCGGAGACGGCGGCGCGTGCAGCCATCTCCAGCACGCTCAGGCCGAGTTCCTGGCGGCGGGCCCGCATCGCCTGGGCGATGTCGGGGTCGTCGGGCTCGTGGTGGTCGTCGGTCTTCCGGTGTGTGCTCATGATGGTTCCCCAGGGTCCATTGCGATCATGCTTTTCAGTGGCAACGCCGCCAACGACGAGGAGCCTGCGGCGCTCCCGAATGCGCGCTGGCAGGCGCTCGCACGCTCCCAGCTCTGCGCTGACGGGAATCCCCAGACGGTGGTGATCAGCCTACGCACTCGCAGCGTATAGGGAGCGCCCGCGTGTTGCCAGTGATACCAGCGCGCAGGCGGCGTATCGCCGCCAGACACGAGAAGGCCGCCCCACACCCGGGTGATACCGACGCGCAGGCAGCGTATCGGCTTCGGCGGGGCGAGAAACTCGCCTGTGTCCAAACGCCGCTGGAGCTGCGTTGGGGGCCGGGCTCCGGGCGGGTGCCCACGGTCGTGTTCCCCAGACGGCACTGGGGCTGCACTGCACGCAACAACCCCTCCCTCACAACCCGCATTCCTAGACTTTTTCCTGCGATTCCGCCGATCTCTTCAAAACAGCAGAATCCGGTCCTGAGCCTCCAGCGTGCAGCGGACCCCTCGTTGCACGCTGGAGGCCCCTCAACCATCCCGCAACAAAGTCCAAACCGCAGAATCAAGCCGATCCCGGTCGCGCGCCCGAACCGCATGCGTGCAAACTCACTCGACCGGCCCCGCACCATGACCCGCCCCAGCTTCCAGCTACCTCGCGCCCCAACTCATCCCGGCCCCCGCCGACCCCATGCACCCCTCCCACCGCCTACAACGCAATGCCCCTCGCCACGAGCACCGGCAACAGCCCCGCAAACCACACAGCCGAACCGATTCCCGACTCTTTCATGTTCGGGGCGCAGTGGCTGAAGCGTCTACTACGCCGGTTGGGCGTTAACAACGCTACTTAACGGCCTGCTGTATACCTCGGAGCCCTTCAGCAGGCCGTTAACAGGCGTTGTTAACCCCGAAGTAGCGTTGCAGGCGTCCCTGCTTCCGGGCGCGGGAATGTCGGCGGCAGAATCGGACACGGGGGATGCCGACCTCCTAACGCGAACCACCCATGACACCCGTCATGTCGGCCAGCGCCAGACAGGTCAGTGAGGCCCGACGCCCGCACCTGTTCTGCCCCAATCCCTTCCCACCCGCATCCCAACCGCCACGTTCATGGGGCTGCTGGCACTCACCTCGGTCCCGCATGCGCCGACAGCCGCAGCCCGTTACGCCATCCACCACAGTGGACACAGTCATTGGTCAGAACAGGTGGTCATAATCGTGTCAACCACACCCAATCGGCGTTATCCCAGCACTCATCCATGGATCACCTTCAGGTTCAGAGCGGACAGAGTGAGCGTTTCTCATCAGGGTTGAGGGGGTGCGGGTTGGGATCGTTGGGATGGTGCGGGAAGGTGGGTGTGTCGT
>NZ_PIZD01000016.1:8179-19281 GCF_010365615.1 Actinomyces sp. 565 | reverse complement strand
GGGCGCGCACCGTCTACCGGTGCGCGCCCCACGGTGGTCTCTACCTCCTGGTGCGCCGCCAGTGGTCCACCCGCCAGGACGCGTCCCCCGATACTGGGCGCCACTGTCCGCGCGGATCCGAGCGGGGGCCGCCGGGGGTCCATCGGGACGGAGCGAGCGCCGGGGCATGCACCAGCCGCTGCGGGGCTATACCCGCCGCGGCTGCCCGCGCTCCGGCGTCGAGGTCGACGAGTGTTATGAGCAACTCGTCCACCAGGTCGGATTCAAGCGCCTGTTTGTAAACGGTGCCGCCGCCTATTACCCATACTCGTGGCAGGCTGCGGTAACCGTCCTCGCGTGGGTCCGGACCGAGGCTCCCGACGGCATCGTGGGCCGCCGCCAGCGCTTCGCGCAGATCGCCTGCCACGAGTGCTCCCGGCGCGGTCCAGTGGCTCCTTCGCGTGAGGACTACGTTGGCGCGCCCGTCCAGCGCGCCTCCGAGCGAGTCCCAGGTGGTGCGGCCCATGACGACGGCGCCTCCCCGGGTAGCCGCGCGGAAATGGCGGAAGTCCGCCGGTACCCGCCAGAGCATCTCGTCATCGGCGCCGATGACGCCGCTGCGGTCCTGCGCCCAGATCGCGCCTACTGGCTGTTGCCGACCCGGCTCCCCAGACGCCGGACCGGTGTGACTAACTGGGTTATTCACACCGCCACCGGAGCCTTGATGGTCGGATGGTGCTGGTAGCCGGCGGAGGCGTCAATGTCATCCATAGCGTACGCATCAATCGAATCCGCCCGCTCCAACCGCAGCCGGGGGAAGGGGTAGGCGAGTGGCACCCGGGAGAGCTGCTCGTGAACCTGGGTCACGTGATTGCTGTAGATGTGGCAGTCCCCGCCGGTCCACACCAGTTCACCTACCTCCAGCTCCGCCTGCTGGGCCAGCATGTGGGTCAGCAGCGCGTAGGAGGCGATGTTGAAGGGCACCCCCAGAAACAGGTCCGCCGAGCGCTGGTAGACCTGCAGAGACAGGCGCCCGTCGGCCACGTAGCACTGGAAGAAGGCATGGCAGGGCGCCAGGGCCATGCGGTCCAGCTCACCCACGTTCCAGGCGGATACGAGCATGCGCCGGGAATCGGGGTCGCGGCGCAGGGTGTCGATCACCCCGGCGATCTGGTCGATAACCCCGCCATCCCGCGCCGGCCAGCTGCGCCACTGGGCGCCGTAGATCGGGCCAAGTTCGCCGTCGGCGCCGGCCCACTCATCCCAGATGGTGATGCCGCGCTCCTGTAGCCAGCGGGCGTTCATGTCGCCGCGCAGGAACCACAGCAACTCGCCCTTCACGGCCTTCATGGCCACGAACTTCGTGGTGATGCGGGGAAAGCCCTTGGTCAGGTCGTAGCGCAGCTGCCTGCCGAACAGCGAGCGGGTTCCGGTGCCGGTACGGTCCCCCTTGCGGGCCCCATCGAGCAGGACTTCCGCCAGCAGCTCCTCGTAGGCGGTATCAACACCGTCCGGTGGCGTCAGTCCCATCCGCGAAAGGTGTGGGTACTCGCTACTGCTGTTGGCGTTGTCGCTCATGAATGCGTCTCCGTCTCATCCAGTGCATCTGCTGGGCGTGCTGCGCCCACACTATCGGTACTTGAGCGGATTGCGGGTACTCCCGCCACGCAAGGGGGATCGATCAAGCCGGGAAGCCCCCGCCGCGGCTCACGCCGCGTCGGGGTCGTCAAGCAGGTGCAGGCGAATGCCGGCCCCGTGCTCGATCGTGTGACCGACCGTGCAGCCGCGCTCGATGGCCCGCTCGACTCGCTCATTCAGCGTCTGCCGCTGCTCGGGGCTGAGCGAGGCGAAGTCGGCGATGATCTGCACATCAAAGTCGCTGTAGCGCTCCTCCTCCTCGTTCTTCAGCGTGGACACGATGAAGTTGGCGTCGAAGTCCTCGCCGAGAGCCTTGGCGAGCCGGTGATCCGCAGACAGGGTGTTGCAGGCGCCCAGGGCGATTTTGATCAGCTCCCCGGGGGAGAACTCGCCCTCGCCCATGCCCACGCGGACCTCGGCCCCGCGGGAATTGTGGCCCAGGTACTGCCGGGTGCCGGTGCGCTCGGCCCAAACCGAGTTGCTCTGCGTGGGGGTGATGATGTCATCGAGATTGTTCATGGCTGGATGGTGCCATGCGGTTCACCGGGAAGACCAGGACATGCGCGTTTGGCGGAACGGGAATATCCGCGGGCGTGCTCGTGGAATATCCGTGGGCTGCCCGCGGCGAGGTGAGCGGCGGGCCGGGCTGGACCACCCGGCAGGTTCACGCGTTGGCGAGCCAGGCTGCGCCGCGCCGCTGCTCGTCGGCCACAACTCTGCCGACTCTGGCAAGCGCCTTCTCCTCTACGCTGCGCCCGACCAGGGGCACCGAGACGGACAGGTCCAGGTCGACCACGACACTGGTGGACTCGCCGTCCGCGCCCGAACCCATGGACATGGCTGCGCCGACTTTTACCGGGGCGCCCTTGACGGTGGCCTCCAGGCTGCCGGTACGAGACCCGTCTGCCGCGGGTTCCGTCCAGGACTCGGTCAGTCCGAAGGAGACGGCGGAGCGGACGAAGCGCGCTGCTGCGGAAGGCAGGCGGGAGGGCGGTACCGAGCCGGAGGTGGTGGCGACGAATCCGCGCCCGCGGGCGGCGACGTCGACGCTCATGTCATTGAGTTGCAAGCGCTCGAAACGAGCTCGCTGATACGCGGGATCGGCCAGCATGGCGGCGACGCGTGCCGGATCGGCGGGGTAGGTGATGGTGACGCGCTTCTTCATGCCTACGATCCTGCCATGTATCGCTGACGATTAGCGTGCATCTACTACGCGTTGTGCCTACGCCCACGTTCTGGCAGGTAGGAGCCCCCGGGCGGACGGCTGGCCGGGGCCAGGCCGTGGACGCGGGTTCGCCGCGCAGCCGGTGCGAGGATGACTCGTGGCGGATTGGGCCGTGCATCCCGGTAGCATCGGGGCGTGTCGAGTCTTCTGCCCTCCTCGGTCCGCGGCATCGTCAGTCTGCCTCCCACAGACCTGGACTGGTTGCACCAGCTCATGGCGGACTGGCAGGTGGTTGCCGACTTGTCCGTGTCAGACCTGGTGCTGTGGGTGTACACCGATTCCGGTCGCTTCGTGGCCGCCGCACACTCGCGTCCGGCCACCGGTGCCACGGTCCACTTGGAGGACGTCATTGGGCGCCGCATGCCCGCCGCCCGCGAGGTCCTGGCCCTCGAGGCGTTGACGAGCGGGCAGATCGTGGTGGCTGCGGCGCCCGAGTGGACCGGCTCATCGGCGGTGCGTGAGGAGTACGTGCCGGTTATGCACAGTGGCCGGGCCATCGCCGTCATGACCCGGGAGACCGCCGTCGGCGTACTACGAGGCGGACGCATCGTGGACAAGCCCCTCGAGGTACTGGCGGATGCCCTGTGCCTGATGATCGCCCAGGGCGCTTTCCCCATCAACGGTGCCGCTACCGGCATGCGCCATGGCACACCGCGGGTGGGTGACGGCGTGGTCAGCCTCGACGACGACGGGGTGGTCACCTACGCCTCACCGAATGCGCAGTCCTGCTTCCACCGGCTCGGCGTCGCGGGCGACATCGAGGGATGCCAGCTCGCCGAGGCCGTCACCAGCATCATCCCCGAGCGCACGCCCGTGGATGAGACCATGGCGGTGGTGCTGATGGGACGGCAGGCCTGGCTGACCGAGGTGGAGGTCGGGGGCGTGTTCCTCTCATTGCGCTCCATCCCGCTGCGCCGGGACGGGGCCAGAGCCGGAGCGCTGCTGCTGGTGCGCGACGTCTCGGAGATCCGTCGCCGGGAGCAGGTGCTGATGAATAAGGACGCGACGATCCGCGAGATCCATCACCGCGTCAAGAACAACCTGCAGACAGTGTCTGCCCTGCTGCGCATGCAGGCTCGCCGTGCCACCAATGAGGAGACGCGCATCGCGCTGACCGAGGCGGAGCGCCGGGTGGGCACGATCGCCACCGTGCACGCGGCGCTCAGCCAGAACGTGGATGAGAAGGTCGACTTTGACGAGGTCTTCTCCTCAGTGCTCCGCTCGGCTGCCGCCGTCGCCACCCCCACCGGACACGTGTCCACCCGGTTGGAGGGGGAGTTCGGCATTGTCGACGCCGACTCCGCGCAGGCGCTCGCCACCGTACTGGCGGAGCTGGTGACCAACGCGGTTGAGCACGGCCTGGAGGACCGCGACGGCACCGTGACAGTTCGGGCACAGCGCGAGGGCAGCCGACTGACCGTCCACGTGATCGACGACGGAGTGGGCCTGGTGCCCGGCACGGAGATGACCGGTCTGGGCACGCGGATTGTGAGCACACTCGTGCGCGGCGAGCTGTGCGGCTCGATTGACTGGCGGCCCGCACCCAGCGGGCGCGGCACAGACGTAGTAGTGCATGCCCAGCTGAGTGACTAGCGGGGCGATCGGTGCGCCTGGTCTGTGCTCGTGCGCATGTGCCGCCCCGGGCACTCCCCGGACCTGGCGCGCACCCAGGCCGTGGAGCACCTGCCTGAGAACCCGCTGCTATCAGGCGGTGTCACGCGCGCGGCGGTGCGAATTAGTCAGTCCTGTTCAGTTCGCTTCCCGGAGCGGAGATCGGGGAGCGCAGGGCATCCAGCCCAGGGGCGGCGCTCGAAGGCGCTCAGGAGGACCTGCGTGCGCGAGCGGCGCGGCGCTTCAGCGAGCGGCGCTCATCCTCGCTCATACCGCCCCACACTCCGGCGTCCTGGCCGTTCTCCAGAGCCCACTTCAGGCAGGTGTCCACGACCTCGCAGCGGGCGCACACCTCCTTGGCCTCAGCGATCTGCGCGATCGCGGGGCCGGTGTTGCCGACGGGGAAGAACAGTTCCGGGTCGACCGTGAGACAAGCTGCCTGGCTCCGCCAATCCATAGAGGCTCCCTTCGGGGACATGAGTGCTGCTGCGGTGCGCGTTACGTGCCGTCCCGAAATCGCCGAGGCGGGCGTTGGACCACCGCGTCCTGCCCCAACTTTCACACGCTCACCGGGCCGGGGCAAGACCCCGTAGGTGAGAGCTGTGCCGACGGCCTGTCGTGATGGTCACAGTCAACTGCGGTGTTACTGCAACGGTTACAGGGGTGAAACCTCGGCCTGGCGCCAGGCAGGCCAACAGCTGGCGGAGCCCGGTGCCAATGCGCGCGCATGGGGCGCTCACTGCTCATCCACCCGGGCGGCCGGCTCACGCACGACCTGCAGCGGGGTCAGGCCGCCGCGCCACACCAGCACGCCGCGTCCCGGCACGGTGGCGCCGCGCGGGTCAATACTGCCGCGCAGCTGCCTGCCCGCGGCCTGCGCGGCCGGTCCCAGGCCCGGCCACAGCACCAGCACGGCCCCTCGTTCCCGCAGCAGGGCAAGCGGACCCCGATAAGTGCCGGCCGCGCGCTCCGTGGTCGCGGAGGCGATCACACAGCGCCCCTGGCTCACCGCCGCCTCCACGCGCGCCTGCACCCCGGGGTCACTCAGGTCCAGGTCATCGGCGACGAGCGGGGCGGAGGCATCCGCGCCGACGGCGGCGTGAGCACAGCGGGCCAGGGCCGCAACCGCGGTACTGCGTCCGGATCCGGGAGGCCCAACCACGAGCACACACCCGCCGGGCAGCGGCACCGGGGCGGCGCTGTCACCGCCCACCGCCCAAACGCCCGGAGCGGACGGCACTGTTATGGGGATTTCCTCCAGCCGGCGCAAACCGGGGCCGGGGCCGCGGTGCTCGTCCGGCTCGGGCAGAACCACCTGACATGCGGTGGATTCGCCGCCGTCGAGCAGTACGCCGCGCCCCGGCCCCCGACCCGTGACGACGCCACGCGGCAACCCCGCCAGGGAGGCCTGAGTCGGCTGCACGGCCCCGAGCACCAGCCGCCGCCGTAGCGGTACGGTCCAACGCGCATTGGCCACCGTCAGCGGCGCAGCCACCAGCACCCCGGTCCCGGTCGAGGCGGCCGCGCGCACCACTGACTCGAGCAGCGCCAGTCCTTCACCCGGTCCGAGCGCCTCGTCCACAGACGCCAGCATGACGTCGACGTCGTCAATGGCCAGCAGGTCCCCGCGCAACGATCCCGCGGCCGCCAACGACCAAAGACGTGCCAGGCGCCGGGGATCGTCCCCTCCCACGACGGTACCCACCCCGGCCCGTCCCGCCAGCTCGGCCGGAGCGGAGTGCGGCTGTGCGCACACGTGCACATTCACGCCGCGGGCGAGCGCCCCCACCGCGGCCGAGTACACGGCCGTCGAGCGCCCGCATCCCGCTGCCCCCAGCACCAGCAGCGGCTCTGCCGGAGACCATACCCACGTGCCCAGGCGCTGCTGCTCGGGCAGGTCCGTCAGTAGCAGGATGCAGTCCGCGGAGCCAGCAGTGCCCTGCGCCTGCTCCGGCAGCGTCCCCGGGGCGGGCGCGGGCGCCTCGCGGGCGGCGGCGAGGGCGCGCGCCTGCCGACGGCGCACCCGCGCAGGCAGTGGTGGTGCCCAGGGGCGCCACGGGGTGATCGTGCCGGCCGCGGCGGCGACCTCCTCGATCAGGGCCGCCAGATGGCGCTCTGTGCCGCACCAGGGCGCCTGCAGCACCTCGCCCGCCTGCACCTGCGTCCCGGTGGACGTAAGCACTCGGCCCGGGTGCGCGGGCAGGTGCGCGGCGCCGTCATGACCCAGTACGTCGCGGGAGTCCGCCGGATCCAGCACGCGCAGGCACACGCGCAGATTCGTGTTCGCGCGGATCGTGGGGGACACGGCGCCGCCCGGACGCTGCGTTGACAGAATCAGGTGGATACCGAGGCTGCGGCCCTGCGCGGCCACCCTGACCAGCGAGTCGAGCACCTCCGGGTGCTCCGCTGCCAGGGTGGCGAACTCGTCAACCACCAGCACTAGCCTGGCGGGCGCGATTCCCGCAGCCAGGTAGGAGATGTCCTTGGCGCGGTGGTCGGCGAGCAGGCGCTCGCGGCGGCGCACTTCGGCCTCGAGTGACTCCAGGGCGCGGCGGGTGCCCGCCGGATCCAGGTCGGTCAGGACCCCGGCCGTGTGCGGCAGCTGGGCCAGCGGGCCGAAGGCGGCCCCGCCCTTGTAATCGACCAGGACCAGCGTCAGTGCCGTCGGTGGCCGGGAGGCCGCCAGCTGCAGCAGCCAGGAGATGAGCAGCTCCGACTTGCCCGAACCGGTTGTGCCCGCGAGCAGCGCGTGGGGACCATCCCGGACCAAGTCGACGGATACCGGCCCGCGGGAACCCACGCCCAGGACGGCCGGCAGGCCTGCAGACACCGCCTGCCAGCGACGTCGCAGAAGCGCTCGATCCAGGTCGGTGCACACCTCCTCTATCCGCACGCTTCCCGGTAGCTCGGTGGTCCGCCCGGCGGCCTCGTCGGTGCCGGGCAGCGGGATCCCCGCAGCAGCCAGGAGGACCGACCACCAGCGCTCACCGGGATCCACGGTCCGCCCGCGCACCGGCAGCACGCTGACAGCTACGGCCGCCCCCGTCAGCATCCCCGCGTCCGCGGCGCTCACGCTGACTTCCGACCGCCTGCCCTCGGGTCCCCAGGAGACATGCACAGCGGTAGCGTCCGCCTGCACCTGCCCGACTCCGCGCGCCAGCACCTGCGCGCCCCACCAACGCACGGCTGCTACCGCCATCGGCCCGGTCAGGGCGACGGAGTCGCCGGCGGCCACCCGTAACACCGTCCGACGCCGTCGGCGGCCGGTCCAGGCACGGACCTCATCCGCTTCCCTGGAGGAGGACTGCGCCCGGTGGGGCCCGCGCTCCCCGGCGTGCCGCACAGCAACGGCCAGAAGCATGCCCGCGGGGTCGGGAGTGCGCGCGCGCCGTCCGCGCCATCCCGCGGTGCCGGATACCGTCCGGCCCCGCCGATTCCCAAGCATCGGCACGAACCGAAGTAGCAGCATCACCCCCATGGGCGCCATGGCCAGCGCTCCCAGCGCTCCGCGGTTCCCGGTGCGAATAGTGACAACTACTAGCGTCACCAGCAGCCCGGCGGCCAGCCCCGAACCGAGGAGCATCCACCGGCTTTGCGCCGGTGTGGGCGGCTGCGGCGGGTGCAGGTCCGCGGGACGAGGACGCAGCTCCACCAGCGTCTCACCTAGGCGCAGCCGAGCTCCCGCGCGGCATTTCCGGGGCCGTGATCCCAACTTGCGCCAGCACCAGCGCCTGCGCACGCGCACACCGTTAGCGGAACCCGCATCCGACAGCAGCACACCGCGGTGGGTTTGCCGTACTCGTAGGTGCGATCGGGAGATGGCCCGATCCGTGAGCACCCCGTCACGGCCGATGGTGCCCCGCTCGGGCAACGGGACTACGAGGCCCTCATCGCAACCGTCGAGCACCGCCAGATGCCAGGCAGATGCCAGCGCCTCGCGGGCGGCGGAAGCGGCCGGTGCGGCGGGGTCGGTCATCGTTGGGCCGGGCGCGGACGCACCGGTCCCGGCCAGCGGTGGCGCGGGCGGTAGGAGCGAATCGGTGTGCATGGGCTGAGCCTGCTCCAGGCGGCCGGTACTGCGGGGCGGGCCTGGGGATGGGCCGCGCCCGCGCTGCTGCCAACGACGCCTGTGGATAGCGGCGCGTATCAGCCTTGGTCGGTAAGGCGATGCCGGGCGGTTCTGAAACAGTCAGGGACGTGGGGGAGGATGAGCCCATGAGCGAAGCCCGCCCCGCAACTTCAGCCGCCCTGGCCGCCGATCTGGTTAAGGTGCCCGCCGCCGTGCGTGCCCGCTGGACTGAACTGGTCAGGGTCATCGAGCGCGCCCGCGATGCCTACTACGCCGCCGTGGACTCCCAGAGTCCCTGGTCCGATGCCGAGTACGATGCCCTGTATCGCGAGCTGGAGTCACTGGAGAAGGCTTATCCAGCGCTTCAGCTGTCGGGCTCGCCCACCCAGTCCGTGGGCGGGCGGCCGACCACGGACTTCGCAGCGGCGCCGCATTATGCGCGCATGTACTCCCTGCAGGACGTGTTCGACCTGGAAGAGGTGGAGCAGTGGGCGCAGCGCATGGCGGCGGAGACCGGAGTGCCCGACGCCGAACTGGCGATGACCGCGGAGGTGAAGATCGACGGCCTGGCGGTCGCCCTGACCTATGAGCACGGCGTACTGACTCGCGCCGCCACGCGGGGCGACGGCGTAGTCGGGGAGGATGTCACTGGGAACGTGCGTACCATCGCCTCCGTGCCACTGGTGCTGGCAGGTGACTCGCATCCGGCCCGGGTGGAGGTACGCGGCGAGGTTTACTTCCCGGTGGACGCCTTCCACGAGTTCAATGAGCGCCGTCGTACCGAGAACCTCCAGCGGGAGGCACAGGGCCGCCCCCGCCTGCAGGTATTCGCCAACCCGCGCAACGCCGCTGCCGGCTCGCTGCGGCAGAAGAACCCCGCCGTCACAGCCGCCCGGCCGCTGGCCATGATCGCCCACGGGATTGGCGCCATAACGCCGGCTCCCGGCCAGCAACTGCCCACTACCCAGCACGCCTGGTATGAGCTGCTGGAATCCTGGGGGCTTCCGGTCTCCCCCTACAACGAGGTGGTACGCGGACGAGCTGAGCGCGAGGCATACATTGCGCGCTATGCCGACCACCGCCATGACCTACTGCATGAGATTGACGGCATCGTGTTCAAGCTGGATTCCCAGCCGCTGCAGGACGAGCTGGGCTACACATCCCGTGTCCCCCGCTGGGCCACCGCCTATAAGTACCCGCCCGAGGAGGTTCACACCCGCCTACTGGACATCGACGTCCAGGTCGGCCGTACCGGCCGCGTCACCCCCTTCGGGATCATGGAGCCGGTGCTGGTGGCCGGTTCTCGCGTGTCCCGGGCCACCCTCCATAACGCCACCGAGGTAGCCCGCAAGGCGGTCAAGATCGGTGACATGGTGGTTCTACGGAAAGCCGGAGACGTCATCCCGGAGATCGTGGGACCGGTCCTTGAACGGCGCGACGGCTCCGAGCGGGAGTTCACCATGCCGCGCAACTGCCCCTCCTGCGGAACGGAACTGGCCCCGGCCAAGGAGGGCGATATCGACCTGCGCTGCCCCAATACCCGCTCCTGCCCGGCGCAGCTGACCGAACGGATTGCCCACATCGGCTCGCGCGGCGCCCTGGATATCGAGGGCCTGGGAGACGAGGCCGCCCTGGCACTGACCCAGCCCGACGCCGGACGCGCAGAGGTCCTGGCCGCGCTCGCGGCGGGTCACCTGCTCGAGACCGAGCGTGGCCGCCTGCACTTGTCGGCGTCCGAGCTGGGGGCCCTCCACCCCTCCGAGCGAGTCGGGGCGGCCGAGGCACTGCTGTCCGCCGCTGGCGCGTCCGAGCAGCAGCCGGCGCTCACGGGTGAGGCCGGGCTGTTCGAGCTGACGGCGGCCGATCTGCGTGAGGTGTTTGTCTACCGGCCCGTCACCCGTGGCGGGCTGCCTACCGGCGACTGGCGGCTACTGCGTTTCTTCTGGTCCAAGCAGACCTACACCAAGGAAGGCGAGGTCAAGAAGCCGACCCGGCCGGGGAAGCACGCCACGGCCATGCTTGCCCAGCTCGATGCGGCCAAGCGTCAGCCCCTGTGGCGAGTCCTCGTGGCCCTGTCCGTGCGACACGTGGGCCCGACGGCGGCCCGTGCGCTGGCTGCCCGCTTCGGCTCCATGGAACAGCTCCAGGCCGCCGGCGTGGAGGAGCTGGCGCAGGTGGAGGGGGTTGGCCCAACGATTGCCGCCGCTTGGAAGGACTGGCTTGAGGTTGACTGGCACCAGCAGATCCTGTCCCGCTGGGTGGCCGCCGGGGTGCGCATGGCTGATGAGACCGCGCCGGGGGAGGCCGCGCCCCAGACGCTGGGCGGCCTGACCATTGTGGTAACTGGCACGCTGCAGGGCTTTACCCGGGATGGTGCCAAGGAGGCCATTGTCTCCCGCGGTGGCAAGGCGTCCGGTAGCGTCTCAAAGCGGACGAGTTACGTCGTCGTCGGCGAGAACGCAGGTTCTAAGGAGGCCAAGGCACGCGAACTGGGCCTGCCGCTGTTGGACGAGGCCGGCTTTGAGACCCTGCTGGCTGGTGGCCCCGAGGCACTCGCAGCCGATTCCTGACGTGCATCGG
>NZ_PIZD01000016.1:0-7828 GCF_010365615.1 Actinomyces sp. 565 | reverse complement strand
GGGCCGAGTGCCTGGGCGGTCCGCCGGGCCGCCCAGCGTCGCTAGACTCAGTAGTGGCTTACCACGGTGGTTCCGATCTCGGACCAGTCATAGAACCACTTAGCCTCCGAAACCGGCATGTTGAGGCAGCCGTGCGAGCCGGAGAATCCCCAACTGGAGCGCCAGGGGGCGCCGTGCAGGGCGTAGCCCTGGTAGAAGTAGGCGATCCAGGGAACATTCTCGGTCTCGTAGTTCGTCCCGTCGGCGTTCTGACCGCGCATGGTCTGCGTCTCGTACTTCAGATAG
Source organism: Actinomyces sp. 565 (assembly GCF_010365615.1). Taxonomy (NCBI): domain Bacteria; kingdom Bacillati; phylum Actinomycetota; class Actinomycetes; order Actinomycetales; family Actinomycetaceae; genus Actinomyces; species Actinomyces sp. 565. The sequence goes on along the minus strand of NZ_PIZD01000016.1, from coordinate 7,543 downwards.
ACGTGGTAGGTGCCGGTTACGGTCGGGGTGGCGGCGGCGCCGTCGACCACGGAGACAGGCCCGCGCATAACCGTCGCACCCTCGTAGGCGGTCACTGTCTTGTCAGACAGGTTGATATCCACCCACTTCTCACCGTCGGCCGCCTGGTAGACCAGGTTCTCGGCGCCGTCGGCGATCGCCCGCTCCTCCCACTGCTCGTCGCTCGTGGTCATCTCGAAGCTGCCGCTGTAGGCCTCGCCGTTGGACAGCGACTTTGAGATCGCCTTGGCAACGGCTTCCGCGTTGTTGACCGTCTGCCCGGCGACCGCCTCAACGCTGGTGGCAACGACCTCGCCGGCGGAGTTGACGTTCCGTTGTCCCACCACCGGTGTCACGTTCGCCTCGGTCGCCTGGGCGTCGACCCACTGCGCAACCTTGCCGCTGTCGATCGACAGCGTGGGAGCAGCATCAAGGCTCTCCGTCACCGAGATCCAGGACGCCTTGGTCGCGGCGTCTGCGGTGTAGGAGGTGTCCCCGGAGGCGGTGGCCACGGTGACGTCCTGGGAAATCCACTCGTTCGCGGTATCCGCCACCGCCTGTGCGTCCTCGTCCGAGACCGCCGGCTGGGTGTTCTCGTAAGTGACGTCCACCGAGCTGGAGCTGAGTGAGGCCGCGGCCGCGGCGGCGGCGTCAGCCAGGGTGCCTGTATCAACACTCAGGCCTGCACTTGCGGCGGTGACCTCGAAGGCGGTCGAGTCGGAGTCCAGCTTGATAGAGGCGTTCTTGGCCTTTGACTGGTCGTCGGGAACAAGACCGCCGGCGTAGTCCTCGAGCACGGCGTCGTCGCTGGAGGTGACCACACCGATATCGGCGTGGTTCAGCAAGGCCCTGAAGCGGTCGATGATGCCGGCTCCATGCTGCATGGCTGCATCCGCGGTGGCATCAGCGTCCACCGTGGTTCCCAGCTCGGCGAGCGTGGCGGTGGCCTCGGCGTCGCCGGTGATAGTAACCGTGGCGGCGTCCGCCTTAGTGCTGACCACGTCGGCAATCTCCTGCCGGCTCATCCCGGCCACATCGATGCCCGCCACCGTGGTGCCCGGGACCGCGACGTCCGCGTAGTGCTCGGCGTAGGCGTACCCGCCCACACCCATCAGTATGGCTGCCGTGGCCACGGCAGCCAGTGCCCGCCGACGGCGCCGGGATAAGCGTTTGGCGGGGGTGGTGTCCGCCGCTTCTGCGCTGGCGGCGGATGCGGGGGAGGGGTGAGCCGTCGCGGCGCTCTGAGCCGAAGCTGGCGAGGCGGTCGTAAACGCTGTGTCCGGCTCCGCCGGCGTCGCGGCTTGGGGCGTGTCCGCACTGGGTGAGATTGAAGGCGGCATGGATGCCGGTGGCGGCGCAACGGCAGACTGTGCCGTGGCGCTATTCGCGGTGTCGGTATCCGACGCCGATACGGGTGAGGAGAGCGGCTCCGCGGGCGCGGCGGCGGGTGTGCCCGCTGTCGGTCCGGATCCGTTGGCCGCCATTTTTGAGGTTCGTGCGGTGGCAGGAGTCTCGCCGTACGGGCTTTTCAGGACCGTGTTGGAGGCAGCGCCATCGGCGACGGGTCCGTCGGCCGGTGCCGAGGACTCGTCCGTCTCCTCCGGGAACGGCCCGGTGGGGAGCTTGTCGCTTTGCATAGGATCCTTATTCGCCGGCAGCCTGCCGCAGTGACGGACCGCCCTGTTCTGGGTATCCGCTCCAGCCGCGGAACCTTCAGCGTCAATGACACCGGCCTGCGCTGGGAATGTCAATGTTGTCCGACTCCGCGTGCCTGTGACTTCCCACATGCGAGCCCGACGGCTGCTGGCGCTCGAGGCATGGCGTCGGGGACTGCGTCCCACGGTGGGCGCGCGCGGCGCGGTGTCGGCTCGGCAGTGGGACGGTGAGTGGATAGACTCGGGCGCATGTCTGCCATTTCCAAGGATGAGGTGATCCGCGTCGCGGCGCTCGCGCGCGTGGCCCTGAGTGATGAGGAGGTCACGCGGCTGGCCGGCGAGCTGGACGCAGTTGCCTCCTCGTTCGCCCGGGTTACGAGCGTGGTCACACCCGATCTGCCGGCCACCTCGCATCCAGTTCCGCTAACCAACGTGATGCGGGAAGACGTTCCCGGCCCGACGCTCGACGTCGGTGAGCTCCTCGCCGGCGCCCCCGCCGCCGAGGACTCAGCCTTCCTCGTGCCCCGCATTCTCGGAGAGGACTCCGCCTCGTGAACAACGAAACCCGCCCGAGCGCCCAGACGTCGACGGGCAGCAAAACCGCAGCCGACCGGATGGATGCCATTACGCAGACGGCCGCGCAGCAGGCGGCCGCCCTGGCCGCAGGCGCGGTCTCCTCCCGCGAGCTCACTCAGGCGCACCTTGATCGCATCGCCGCCGTCGACGGTGCCGTGGGAGCCTTCCTCGACGTTGATGCGGACAAGGCGCTGGCTGCTGCAGACGCTGCCGACGCCGCCCGCCGGGAGGCCGCCGCGGCCGGCGGCACCGTGCCGGAGCTGACCGGTGTGCCGGTGGCCGTAAAGGACCTGATCGTCACCCGCGGCCAGGTCACCACAGCCGCCTCTAAGATCCTGGAGGGCTGGGTCCCGCCCTATGACGCGACCCTGGTGAAGAACCTGCGGGCGGCCCATCTCCCGATTCTGGGCAAGACCAACCTGGACGAGTTCGCCATGGGTGGCTCCACCGAGCACTCGGCCTTCGGCCGTACCGCCAATCCCTGGGACCTGGGCCGCATCCCGGGCGGCTCCTCGGGTGGTTCTGCGGCCGCCGTCGGCGCCTTCGAGGCTCCAGTCGCCGTCGGCACCGACACGGGTGGCTCCATCCGGCAGCCGGCCGCCGTTACCGGCACCGTAGGCGTCAAGCCGACCTACGGCACGGTCTCGCGCTTCGGCGTGATTGCCATGGCCTCCTCCCTGGACACGCCCGGTCCCATGGCGCGCACCGTGCTCGACGCTGCGCTCCTGCACGACGTCATTGCCTCGTACGACCCGCTCGATTCCACGTCGCTGCCGGACGCTCCGCGCGGCATGGCAGACGTGGTGCGCGCTGCCCGGGAAGGGGCTGATTTGAGCGGGCTACGCGTTGGCGTCGTCGCCGAGCTCGACGGCGGCGAGGGCTACCACGCCGGCGTAGTAGACTCCTTCCACCAGGCCCTGGCCCTGCTGGAGGAGGCGGGCGCCGTGGTTGAGACCGTCTCCCTGCCCCACCTGGAGTACGCACTGGACGCCTACTACCTGATCATGCCGGCGGAGGCGTCCTCCAACCTCGCCCGTTATGACGGCATGCGCTACGGCCTGCGCGTAGAGCCCACCAAGGGCCCGGTAACTGCCGAGACCGTCATGTCCGCCACGCGCGGCGCCGGGTTTGGCGATGAGGTCAAGCGGCGCATAATCCTGGGCACGCACGTGCTGTCCGCCGGCTATTACGAGGCGTACTACGGCTCCGCCCAGAAGGTTCGTACCCTGGTGCAGCGTGACTTCACCGCGGCCTGGCAGCAGGCGGACGTGCTCGTGTCCCCGACGGCGCCGGTCACGGCCTACCGCTTCGGTGAGAAGGACGACCCACTGGCCATGTACAAGTTGGACGTGACCACCATTCCAGCCAATCTTGCCGGCGTGCCGGCCATGAGCCTGCCCTCTGGGCTGAGCGATGACGGGCTGCCTGTCGGTTTCCAGATCCTGGCGCCGCAGCGCGCCGATGACCGTCTCTACCGAGTCGGCGCGGTGCTGGAGGAGATGTTGGAGAAGAAGTGGGGCGGTCACCTGCTTGCCCAGGCCCCCGAGCTGGAGGTGAAGTGACGTGAGTGATGAACTGATGGACTTTGAGGAGGCCGTGCGCCGCTACGACCCGGTGATCGGCCTGGAGGTGCACGTGGAGCTCGGAACGGCCACCAAGATGTTCGACGCCGCGCCCAACGTCTTCGGGGCGCAGCCGAACACCATGGTGACTCCGACGAGTGCTGGTCTTCCGGGCTCACTGCCGGTGGTCAACGGCAAGGGTGTGGAGTACGCCATTCGGATCGGCCTGGCCCTGGGGTGCGAGATCGCTGAGACCTGCCGCTTCGCCCGGAAGAATTACTTCTACCCGGATCTGTGCAAGGACTTCCAGACCTCCCAGTCGGACGAACCGATCGCCTACGACGGTGCCGTCCCGGTGGAGCTGGAGGACGGCACGGTGTTCACGGTGCCGATTGAGCGGGCTCACATGGAGGAGGACGCCGGCAAGAACATCCACATCGGCGGTACTGATGGCCGCATCGAGGGTGCCGACCACTCCTTGGTGGACTACAACCGTGCCGGGGTGCCACTGGTGGAAATCGTCACCCGCCCGATCGAGGGCGCCGGCGCCAGGGCCCCGGAGGTCGCCGCGACCTATGTGCGCACGCTGCGGGACATCTTCCGGGCGCTGGGCGTGTCCGAGGCCCGGATGGAGCGGGGCAATGTGCGCGCGGACGTCAACGTCTCCTTGCGTGAGAGTCCTGACTCGCCTATGGGCACGCGCACCGAGACCAAGAACGTCAACACCTTCCGCGGAATTGACGCCGTCGTGCGCTACGAGATCAGCCGCCAGGCGGCGATCCTCGCCGCCGGCGGTACGGTGCAGCAGGAGACCCGGCACGGGCAGGCCGACGGCACCACCCGCGCCGGGCGTATCAAGTCCGACGCCGACGACTACCGCTATTTCCCCGAACCCGACCTGGTACCGCTCGCGCCCAGTCGTGAGTGGGTTGAGGAGATCCGGGCGGGTCTGCCGGAGATGCCGGCGGCAAAGCGACGCCGTCTGAAGGCTGAGTGGAACCTGGCCGACGACGAGATGCGCGACGTCGTCAACGCGGGCGCGCTCGAGCTGATTGAGGCCACGGCTCTGGCCGGCACGACCGGCCAGGCCGCGCGGAAGTGGTGGATGGGGGAGTTGGCCCGAGCTGCCAAGGAGCAGGAGGTCGCCCTGGAGGACCTGCCCATCACCCCCGCGCAGGTGGCCCAGCTGCAGAATCTGGTTGACTCCGGTCGGCTGACGGACAAGCTCGCGCGTCAGGTGCTGGAGGGCGTGCTGGCGGGTGAGGGCGATCCCGAGGCAGTGGTGGAGGCCCGCGGACTCGAGGTCGTCTCCGATGAGGGCGCACTGCTGGCTGCGGTCGACGAGGCCCTGGCCGCCAACCCCGATGTCGCCGAGAAGATTCGCGGCGGCAAGGTCAAGGCGGCGGGTGCCATCGTCGGTGCGGTTATGAAGGCCACTAAGGGCCAGGCTGACGCGCGCCGAGTGCGCGAGCTGGTTATGGAGCGCGTGGGCGCGTGAACGCTGCTCGCGGAGGGCGGCGCAGCACTCGCGGTCGCGCTGGTGCATGACGGGATCTGGCTGTCTCATGGTTCACAACCATGAGACAGCCAGATCCTTGCTCGCCGTGAGGGGATAGGCTCGGATCAGCAGATTCAGCTTTGAAGACCGGCGACCGTCGTTGGTCTGTCCAAGATTTCCACAACGGAGGAACACGCCCCCATGGCACAGCCGAGTCCCAGCTACACCGTCGCTCTCCACCTCGAGGTCCCTGCCTCTCAGAAGGCCGTCACCACGCTCGTTGACACTGCCTCTGCGACCGGGGCCATCGTCAACGGCGTGGACGTCGCCGATACCGACGGAGACACACTGATCGTTGACCTGACTGCCGACACGCGCGATTCCAAGCACCGGGCCGAGCTGGTTGACGCGCTTAAGAAACTCAGCGGCGTCATCGTCCACAATGTCGGCGACTCCACCTTCCTTGCCCACGTGGGCGGAAAGGTTGAGGTTGCCCCCCGTACTCCCATTCACAACCGCCGGGACCTGGCCCGGGTGTACACCCCCGGGGTCGCCCGCGTGTGCAAGGCAATCCATGACCACCCCGAGCGTGCGCGTCAGCTAACCATCAAGAAGAACACGGTTGCGGTCGTCACGGACGGGACCGCGGTGCTCGGCCTGGGGGACATCGGCCCCGAGGCAGCCATGCCGGTTATGGAGGGCAAGGCCGTGCTGTTCAAGCAGTTCGGCGACGTCGATGCCTGGCCGGTTGCGCTGGACACCAAGGATCCCGAGGAGATCATCAAGATCGTCAAGGCGATCGCCCCTGCCTACGGCGGCATCAACCTTGAGGACATCGCCGCACCCAAGTGCTTCGACATCGAGGCGCGCCTGCGCGAGGAACTCGACATCCCGGTCTTCCACGATGACCAGCACGGTACCGCCATCGTCACTCTCGCAGCGCTGATCAACGCGCTCAAGGTCGTCGGCAAGAACATTGAGGACGTGCGTATTGTCCTGTCGGGGGTGGGCGCGGCCGGTTCCGCCATTGCCAAGCTGCTCATGGCTCACGGCGCCACCGACATCGTCGGCTATGGCCGCTCGGGCGCGCTCAACAGCGAGCACACCGAGGGTATGAACGAGCACCGCAAGTGGCTGGCGGAGAACACCAACCCGCGCCACGTCTCCGGCCCCCTCAAGGAGGGACTCAAGGGTGCCGACGTGTTCATCGGCGTCTCTAGCGGGAACCTGCTTGAGCCGAAGGACCTCGCAGCGATGAATGAGGGCGCGATCGTCTTCGCGATGGCGAATCCGACGCCAGAAGTGGATCCCGTGGGAGCAGCCGACTACGCGGCGGTGGTCGCGACCGGACGCAGTGACTTCCCGAACCAGATCAACAACGTGCTGGCGTTCCCGGGCCTGTTCCGCGGGCTGCTGGACACCGGAATCACCGAAATCTCCGTGGAGCTGCTGCGCGCTGCGGCTACCGGGATCGCCGATGTGATTGCAGACGAGGAGTTGAGCCCCGTCTATGTCATCCCGGGTGCGTTCGACAAGCGGGTCGCCGCCGCGGTTGCGAAGGCCGTGCGCAAGTTCGCAGCCGTGTAGGCACCGCGCTTCGCCCCTATGAGGTGAACAAGCGGACTGCGGCGAGGACGAGTCCGGCTTGCCGGTAAGCGGAGCATCAGCAATACAGGCCCGCACAGGGCCGTCGAGGAGGCTGTTGGCAGCGCCCGCAGGGGTGGCGCCAACAGCCTCCTACCGCATTTACCGCCCGCTAGCACCGCTGCCTGCACGTGTTGGCGCGCTGCACGTAGCGGAGACACAGCCGGGCACAGGAGGTCCACGGAATCGATACCCGTGCCCTGCCTCTGTCCGCGGCCGGGATGCGGTGACAGAGGCGTGGATGCTGCAGGAGTCTTCTTGCAGCAACGTGCTTAGTGGCCTGATTCATAGGCGTCCAGTTTGACTGGTACCGGCATGAAGGCGCTAAAGTACAGCTCGCCGCGTCGGGCTAGCGCTCGAAAAAGCACGGACCGCGCGGCTCCGTGATCGCGAGGGATCGGCTGTGATCGGGGACATGATCCCCGAACTTGACAGTCGAATGTGAACCTCATAAGATAGCGGATGCTGCTCGTCGGAGCGGAGGGTGTCCTAAGGACCCCTCGAGCGCCGAATGGGTGTGTTGTTTGGGATCTCGATAGTGTGTCGTGTTTGTTTGTTTGGTTGGTGTTTTTTGTTGGTTTCTTTGTTTG
>NZ_PIZD01000015.1:0-17601 GCF_010365615.1 Actinomyces sp. 565 | reverse complement strand
CAGGCGGCACCACCACCCCCATCACCGGAACCATCACCACCACCAACACCACCACCCCATACAACATCGTCCGCACCACCACCTACCTCACCGACCAAGCCGAAACCCAACAAGGACACTAAACCCACCCACCCACACCACCCGGGCGGGCCCAGCCAGAGGCACCACAGCCACCGCAACTGTCCAAGATGTCCATGAACGGCACAAACCCCACCCCACCCCGAACCAGCGCCGCCTCCAAACCGCACGATCCCAACGGCTCCGCAAGACGCGAGAGGGCCATCCGCGGACATTCATGCCAATCGCGGACACTTTGCTCAGCCGAACTTCGGCTAGCGAGCGCCCAACCGACCCACACTCATCTACACGCCACAGGTATACTTCGCGTGTATAGTCACACTCATGGATACCCGCCTCACGCTTCTCGGCCTACTCGGCACCGGCCCCGGCTACGGCTACGACCTCAAGACGCACTGGGACCGCTGGTTCGCCGACACCAAACCACTCGCATTCGGCCAGGTCTACGCCGCCCTCGCCCGACTGCTGCGCGACGGTCTCATCGTCCAGCTCGGCGCCGAAGCCGGTGCCGGACCGGAACGCAAACGCTACGAGATCACCGAAACCGGACGCGCCGCCGTGGAGGAGTGGATCCGCAGCCCCGAGGTCCCCTCCGACTCCATTCAGGCCGACCTGTTTGCCAAGACCATCATCGCCATCCTGCTCGACGACGACGCCGAGCACCTCCTGGACCTGCAACGCGCCGCCCACACCCAGCGCATGCGGGAGCTCACCCGCCGCAAGGAGGGGGCCGACCTGCACACGATCCTCGTCGCCGACCACGCCCTTTACCACCTGGAGGCGGACCTGCGCTGGATCGACCTAACCGCTGCCCGCCTCAACGAGTTGCGCCGGGAGGTTCGGGCATGAGCACCGCACCCTCAGACTCATCCTCCGTATCCGTTTCAGCCCTGCCGTCTGCAGCGCCTACAGGAGCCGCTTCATCCACGTCCTCCCCCGCCTCGGCACCCGAGGTGATCGTGCGGGCGCGCCGACTGGAGCTTGCCTTCGGCGCCACCCGCGCCTTGCGCGGCATCGACCTCGACATCGCCGCGGGCGAGGTCCTGGCCATTACCGGCCCCTCCGGGTCGGGCAAGTCCACGCTGCTGCACGTGCTGGCGGGAGTGCTGACACCCGACGCCGGCAGCGTGCTCTACGGCGGCCGCGACGTTGCCACCCTGAACGAGGCCGCACGCGCCCGCCTGCGCCTCGCGGAGTTCGGCTTCATCTTCCAGTTCGGTCAACTCCTGCCGGACCTGTCGGCGCTGGACAATGTCACGCTGCCGCTACTGCTGGCGGGCGTCTCGCGCCGGGAGGCCCTGGAACGCTCGCATACCCAACTGACGGCCCTCGACCTGGGCGAGCACGAGCACAAGCTGCCCACGCAACTCTCGGGCGGGCAGGCACAACGCGTCGCCGTCGCCCGCGCCCTGGTCACTTCGCCGCGCATCCTGTTCGCGGACGAGCCCACCGGTTCCCTGGACTCCCTGGCCGCCGAGCAGACGATGGGCGCCCTGCTCAAGGCCGCGCGTGCGGCGCGCTCCGCTCTGGTGATCGTCACTCACGACGCCCGCGTCGCCGCCTACGCCGACCGCGAGGTGATCATCCGCGACGGGTGCGTCAGCCTCAACAACGGCCTGCTCGTCGCAGCTCGGTCCGACGGCGAGGAGCAGGCACGATGACCACGCTCCCCCTGACCCGCCTGGTGGTGGCCGGAGACCGTGCCGCTCGCCGCCGTCTTGCGGGTATTACCGCGGGCGTCATGATCGGCGTCGCACTCTTCCTGCTGCTGGCCGCCGCCGGACAAGCATTCGGGGTGCGTTCGGAGCGCTCTACCTGGACCGACCTGATGGTGACTGATCCGGGGGTGAGGCAGGTACTGGCGGCGGACACCGTCTTAACGCCGGAGACGGCCGCCGCCGTATCGGACATCGACCATTACGAGGATCACCTGATCACCATCCTCATGGTCGCCGCCACACCGGACACCCGGGTGCGGATCCCCGGCTCCGACGTCGTCCCCCACCCGGGCCAGTACCTCGCCTCCCCCGCCCTGGCCGAACTCATCGATGCCGCGCCGGCAGACCAGCTGGGCGAGCGCTACGGCGAGCAAGTGGGAGTCCTGTCCGACGACGCTATCGAGGGGCCGGACTCCCTGGTACTGGTGCTCGGGGTGGAGCAGTCACGCGTGCTGGCGTGGGAGGGTATGAGCGCTCCCCAAGTGGTTACCGAGTTCATCGGCTACGACTACGCCTCCACGGCCTACCGGATCGTCGCCATCATCGGAGCGATCGCCGTGCTGGTACCGGTGCTGCTGCTGATCGCCATCGTCACCGGTCTCGGTGCGGCTCAGCGCGCAGAGCGCTTCGCCACCCTGCGGCTGATCGGCGCCACTCCTGGACGAGTAGCGCGGATCGCCGCGGCGGAGACCGCCGTGACGGCCCTGCTGGGAGCACTGCTCGGTGTCGTCCTGTATCTTTTCCTCATCCCGCTGGCGGCACGCATCGAGATCGGCTCCTCGACCTTCTTCCCACGCGATCTGCTGACCTCGCCGGGAGTCATCGGCGCAACCGTCGTCGCCATCCCCCTGATGGCGGCGGTGGTGACCTGGTGGACGACGTTGCGGGCCGATGTCGGCCCTTTGGGTGCCTCCCGCGAACGCCGCGAACGCCCGCCGCGTCTACTCTCCCTCCTGCCCCTGCTGCTCGGTCTTGCGGGACTGACGGCGGTGCGGGTTCTCGCCAACGCCGTAGACACCGGTGAAGGAACAGCCGTTGACATTCCCATCGCCCCTCTGCTGGTGGCCTCATTCGTGCTGACCATGCTGGGACTGCTGTGGGCCGGTCCCCTGCTGACCTCATGGGCTGCTCGCCTGGTGCAACGCCGCGCCCGCAACGCGGCGCAGGTGATCGGTCTGGGCAGGATGGTCCAGCATCCCAGGGCGGCCTTCCGCGCCGTCGGCGGCCTCGTCGTCGCCGTGTACGCGGTGACACTGTTCGCTGTAGCCGTCACCGCCGCGGCCGGCACCCCGGAACTCAACCAGGGCAGTGGTTACCTGGCGCCGACGACGCTGTATACGTTGCCCGAGCCCGGCGCCGCGGACGCGCTCGAGCAGGCGGCCCCGCAGATCGCGCAGGTCGAGGGCGTGAGCGCCGTCGTCGTCGCCCGGGAGGCGCCGTATGGCGCCGAGGACACCTCCCCGCGGCTCGCCCTGCGGACGGCGGACGCCCGCGCCCTGGGCGCCTTCAACGCCGATTCCTCGGGCGCGACCATGGACTCGCAGTGGGTGAGCGTGTCCTGGGACTGGCTCGTCAACGACGTCGCGGATCCGCGACCGCTTACCGCTCCCGAGACCGATGCCGCGGCCACGCTGCTGGTCGCCACCGACGGCGAAGCGGCCTCGGTTGAGCGGGCGCGCACCGCCGTGGTGACCGCCATGGGTGAAGGGCTGACCCACTACCCGATCTCACGCTTCGACAATGTGGTCGCCTCCGACTCCGCGCTGGAGAACCAGTTCGCCGCCCTGGGTTATATCGGCATACTCATCGCCGCGGGGGTGTCGGCGGCGGCGCTGGCGGTGTCCACGGTCTCCTCACTGCTGGCACGACGACGAGTGCTGTCACTGCTGCGGCTGATCGGGATGCCCCACCAGACCCTGCGGCGGGCCACCGCCTGGGAGATGTTGCTCCCCGTGATCACCGTGCTGGCGCTGTGCATCGGTGCGGCGGTGTACACGGCGTGGATCGTCATCGTCGGTATCTCGTCGCGGGGAGTCGGTTGGCCTGCGGCCTCCTACTACGTGGTGCTCGGCGCGTGTCTGGCACTGGTCGGCGTCGCCGTGTTGGCGAGCACGCGGGCGGCGTCCCGGATGGTTGCCTCCACGACGGTACGGTTCGAGTGAGTTACCGACACATCCGCTTCCCCTGAAGCGTCGAATAATGGGCACGCATGAGCGCGGAGCGCGCGTAGTAAACAACGCACAGGAATCGCGATGTGGTCCGTTATGAATCATCAGGAGGATCGCCCCATGACCGGCACGGTCATCGTCTTTGACATCGACGGGACGCTCATGGCCACAGGGCAGCGGCAGACGACGCCCTGGACAACTTTCTTCGCCTGATGGGGATCGACCCTACGCCGTCGCTGCACCACGCCTGGATTCGGGCAGAGCAGGAGCACTTCACGGCATGGCGAGACGGGAACATTAGCTTTACCGAGCAGCGACACCTCCGCATGGCGGAGCTGCTCACGGCGCTGGGGCAGACTGTCGGCGGCGAGGCACAGCTGGACCGGCTCTTCACGTCCTACCTGGCCGAGTACGAGCGTGCCTGGCGGGCCTACCCCGATGCGCTGCCGTGCCTGGAGGAGTTACGCAACCGCGGCTTCAAGCTCGCGGTGCTCAGCAATGGTGAGGACCGGCAGCAGGAGCTAAAGCTTGAGCGGATCGGCGTCCGCAAGTTCTTCTCCTGCGTGCTCACCTCCGACTCCTTAGGGGCCGCAAAACCTCACCGGGAGGCATTAGACCGGGCAGCCGAGGTGCTCAACGCATCGAGCGCGGAACTCACCTACATCGGCGACGACGTCGAAATCGACGTGCTCGGGGCACGCGCCGCAGGCTGGCGGGCGTTCCACCTGGACCGGTCCGACATCAGCCGCATCCAGGGCTGCATCAAGTCGCTGAGTGAACTGCCCGCGCTCCTTGAGCGGTGACGAGAAGTACGCCCACTCACGAGCGTGGCCTGACCGACTGCCGCTATGCCCCATGCGCCCGGCGCGGCGCGACCGAACCGTGGGAGGTGCGCGTCGTCGTCGGGCGGGCCGACTCGACCCGCCCGGCCGACTCAGCCCCGCCGCACCAGGGGGAAGGTGATGGTCTCGCGGATGCCCTGCCCGGTCAGGGCCATAAGCAGCCGGTCCACACCCATGCCCATGCCGCCGCAAGGCGGGAAGCCCTGCTCCATGGCCACCAGGAAGTCCTCGTCCAGCACCATTGCCTCCGGGTCCCCCTTCGCAGCGGCCAGCGCCTGCGCCTCAAAGCGCTCGCGCTGGATGACCGGGTCGGCCAGCTCTGAGTAGGCGGTAGCCGTCTCGGTGCCGCGGATGTACAGGTCCCACTTCTCGGTGAGTCCCGGACGGGAGCGGTGGTAGCGCGTCAGCGGGGAGGTGTCCTCGGGGAAGTCGAAGACGAAGGTCGGCTCCCATAGGTCGTTGCCGACCGTCTCCTCGAAGATGTCCTCCACGATCTTGCCGGCCACGGCGTAGTCGTCGACCTCCAGGCCGAGCCGCTCCGCAATCCGGACCAGCTGCTCGCGGGGGGTGGCGACGGTGATCTCCTCCCCCACCGCCTCGGACACGGAGGTGTACAGGTCGAGCCTGCGCCACTGGCCGGACAGGTCGTACTCGGTGCCGTCGGCCAGGCGCACGATCTCCTCGCCCTCGCTCAGGCCGAAGGCGTCGCGGGCCGCCTGCTGCACCAGGTTCTGGGTCAGCTCGGCCATGCCGTTGTAGTCGGAGTAGGCCTCGTAGGCCTCCAGGGCCGCGAACTCCGGGGAGTGGGAGGAGTCCATGCCCTCGTTGCGGAAGATCCGGCCGATCTCGAAGACCCGGTCCACTCCGCCGACCACGGCCCGCTTGAGGTAGATCTCGGTGGCGATGCGCAGGTACAGGTCCATGTCTAGCGCGTTCATGTGCGTGACGAACGGCCGGGCGGCGGCGCCACCGTGAATCGCCTGCAGCACCGGCGTCTCCAGCTCGACGTAGTCGCGCCCGTAGAAGTTCTCCCGCAGGCTGCGCACGACGGCGGCCCGCGTGCGCACCATGTCGCGGGCGGCCGGGCGAGTGAGCAGGTCCAGCTCCCGACGCCGCACCCTCTGCTCCTCCGAGAGCGTCACCGCCTCACCGGCCTCGTTGGTCCAAGTCTTGGGCAGGGGCCGCAGTGCCTTGGAGGCGATGCGCCACGCGGGGGTGGCGACGGCGTCGTCACCCAGGTTGGTCAGGTCCGCGGGGTCGGCGTCCGCGCATAGCTCCGGCTCGGCAAAGACGGACAACTCGCCGCGGCGGGAGGCGCCCACGTGCCCGCGGACGAACAGGTGATCGCCCAGGTCGACATCAGTCTTGAACGCAGCGAGACTCGAGTGGCCCTCGCCCGGCAGGGACTTAGCCGACAGCATCGCCTGAAGAGTCGCGCCGGCACCGTCCTGCAGGGTGACGAAGCACAGCCGACCGGTGTTACGCAGGAAGACCACGCGCCCGGCGACCCCCACGACGTCCTCGGTCTCCTCGCCGGCCTGGAGGTGGCCGTAGCGCTCGCGCACGGCGGCGATCGTGGTGGTCAGCGGCACGGAAACCGGGTACGGCTCCCAACCCTCTTCGCGCAGGCGCTCGCGCTTGTCGGACCTGATCCGGAACTGGTCGCCCGACAACGGGGCGGCCTGCCTGGGCTCGGGCCGGGATGCGCTCGGCTCGGCGGCCTGCGGCGCGGAAGTCTGCTGGTTGTCGAGGGCTTCACTCACGCGCGCGAGTCTAACCGCTCAGCCCGAGCGCCCCACACCCGGCGACCACCGGCTTCACCGGTGTCGGCCACCGTGGCTGCGACCGCCCCGTTCCGCCTGGTTGGCACGACCGTGTTGGCCAGGACGGTCACTCGCCCAAGCTGTTGTCCCGTCCCACATCTGGGCCGAGGCCCGGCGAACTCGCACATACTTTCATCCACAGGTTACGACTGCTCTCCGCCGCTGTTGGAGCCTTATCCACAGGCAGGCGCTTGGGGCTACACGACTCGGCGGGCACGAGGTCATCATTCGTTCATGGACATCAAGCTCGAGCTCCTGCTGGAACGCGTCGCTACCCTGAACGGCGCGGCGTACGACGATGAGGTCGTCCGCGGTGCGCAGGACAAGCGCGCCGTCGAGGCCGCCCTCGCGGCCGAGCTGCTCTACCGCCCCGCACCGAGATTCCTCGCGATCCCAGGAACAGATCCACGCATCGTCAAGTGCAGGCAGTTTCGAGCGCACCTGACCTGCGCGAGCGCCGCCGAGGTACTCGGCTACCCCATGTGGGGCAAGCCCGAATCGCTGCACCTGGCGGTGCCCAGTAATCGCGGAGTCAGATCGAGCCCGCACCGTGACTTGAGCGACGTAGTCGTGCATCGGAAAACACAACTCACACCGATGACTGTGGACGGCTTCCCCCTGGTGGTTCCGGCCGAGGTCGTAGCCTGCTGCCTGAAATGCCTTGATGAGCTCGACGCCATATGCGTTGCGGATGCTGCACTCCACCGCGGCGACACCACGAAAGCGGAAGTCGCGGAGCTTCTGACCGGGCGTTACAGCGCCAAGGCCAAACAACGGTTGGAACGCGCAGAACCTGCTACGCGGTCCCCTCTGGAGACTCGTACCAGGCTCGCACTACGTGACATCAACCTGTCGGTGGACACCGGGGTGATCGTCGAGGGGATAGGGGAGGTTGACATGCTGGTTGAGGGATGGCTGATCGTAGAGACGGACGGCTGGGAGTTCCACTCGTCGAACGAGCAGTTTGCGCTTGATCGCCATCGCGACCAGGCTGCGCTCGCCGCCGGCTACGTGCCCGTGCGCTTGACCGGACAGGATGTCGCGGCCGGAGAGGAGCGTATTCGCCGCATAGTCGCGCAGGCGATCCTGGGCGCCGCACGCTCAGTTCGCGTTGCCCTTCCCCAAAACCCCGGAATTATGCGGAATCTTTGTCAGGCCGCGGGGGCGCACTAAGCCTCCAGCGTGCGCCGAGGATGTCGGCGCACGCTGGAGCTACATCAACCAACCGCCCCGATTTTCGGGCAACCATCACTTTTCCCTGGAATCTAGCCATATTTGGGTATATCGCACGCCGGAGTCTTCATCCCTAAGCGTGCGCCGCCCCTACTCCCAACGTGCGCGAACCGTCAGCGGTGGCGCTCAACAGGAGATCCGGCTCCGTATGGTCCGCTAGTGCCGTCGGGAAACGAGGACACGGCATCGGCTCGACTTGCCCAACAGTTAGCAATGCGCAGTTCAGTCACGCACCGCAGCCAGGGGCAGACCAGAGGACCGCAAGCCCTGGAGGCGGGCTACGTCGGAGTCCGCGGGAATCTGTCCGGGCTCGGTGCCGCGCTCGACAATCTGGTTGTTCTCATCAACGAACACCACGTGCGGCAGATAGTTGCGGGCCTCGTCATCACTCAGCTGGGAGTAGCCGATGAGAATCACGATGTCGCCGGGACTGACCAGGTGAGCGGCGGCACCGTTGATGCAGATCTCCCCCGCGCCGCGCTCGCCGGGGATGACGTACGTGGAAAGGCGGCTGCCGTTGGTGCAGTCGCAGATGTCCACCCGCTCGCCGGGCAGCAGGTCCGCCGCGTCCAGCAAATCCGCGTCCACGGTGATCGAGCCGACGTAGTCCAGGTCGGCCTGCGTCACTGTGGCGCGGTGAATCTTGGACGTCATCATCGTCCTAGTGCGACTACTCATCGCTCACAAGCGTAGACGCACCAGACTGGCCCAACGCAGTGTCGTGACAGAGAAGACAGCGTGAGGAGGACAACGGTCCCTGGACAGTAAGGAGCGGGCCGCCACGCCACTTCAACCGACCTCGGCACGTAACTTCAACCGGCCTCGGCGGGAAGATCAACCGACCTCGGTGGCGCGGGCGAGCCAGCGGTCCAGCCGTTCTTCGCGTCTGCGCCGCAGCGCCCGCTCGGAGATGACGCGTTCAATGCTGGCGGCATCGTTCAGGTCCAGGTTGCTCAAGGAACGGCCGATCTCCGCATCCACCATGTCCAGATGCAGCGCGGCCAGGCCGCGCCGCCGCGCCAGCGGCCCCTGCACCAACCGCAGCGACTGGATGCGCTCGTAGGGGATCACGCTGATGCGGCGCCACCAACGGCCCAGCCTGAGCACCACGCAGGTGTCGGTAAGGGCTATGGCCTCCCGCCGCCAGGCCAGCGGGGAAAACGGACGCCCGCGCGGGCTGATGCGAATGAAGCCGCGTCCTGCGGCGCCGGCATCCAAGTCCACATCGCCCACCCCGTCATGATCGCTCCCGGTAAGAGCCACCTCCAGAAATGCATCCGGATCGGCGACGCCCAAGTCGGGCACCACCAGCCACAGTGCCCGCAGGGCGGTCTCGCGCCGCCCCACGGGCAGCAGCACATTTGCCCCGGTGTCCTCTACCCCGGAGGACTTGACCTCGGCGGCGCTGCGCCCGGCAACGCTTACCTCCACTCGCCACCAGTCGGGCCCACGCCACAGCGGCCCCTGTTCGATCTGCACGCCATGCACCCGGCCAGGAGGGAGTGTGGAGGAGGTCTCCGCAGTCAACCCGAAGCGCGTTCGAATCCCCGCAGGCGTGGCCGCGGCGCGGAAGCGCCACCCCTTGTCGAAGCGGCTCCATGCGTAAGCCCCCAGACCGAGCGGTATGGTCAGCATGGGCAGCACGCTGAAGAACACCGCCAGCGCCCTGGTGTCCTGAAAAGCCTCGATTCTCAGCCACACGGCTACCAGCACCAGGAAGCCGACCAGCACCGCGGCGGTCGCCAGGGTCACTCCGGAGCGGAGCATGGAGCCGATCAGGATGCGGGAGTCCACCTCATACAGGTAGTGCTCGGCGGCGGACAGCCGCTCCTTCGGGATCGGCTGCGCGGCCACGGCGTCCTCGAATCCGCGGGGCACCGACCGGCCCGCCGCGGCTCCCTCGAGTTGTTCCCCGCCAACGCCGGGCGCTTCCCTGGGTACGCGCCCCGGCTCCCCGGGGGCACGCATCCCGCGCCCCGCGGAAACCGGTCCCGCCGCCCCGTCGGAGTCAACGAGGCGACTGCGCGGCCCCGCATCCCCATACGGTTCGCCGACCTCGCCAAACCGCTCCATCCCCGGACCCGCAGTCGTGTTCGGCTCCAGCGCCTCACCCTCGCCATACAGCTGGGCTCCGGCCGCCAGCGACAGGATCCGATCGCGCAACTCCTCCAGCTCGGGCGTGCGCAGGAATCCGATCAGAACGTGCGAGTCGCTGCCGCCGGCCACTTCCACCTTCAGCCGCCCCAGCCCGAAGATACGGCCGAGCAGCGGGTGGATGATGTCGACGGACTGGATGCGCGGCAGCCGCGCGGTGCGCAGCTGACGGTTGAGGACGCCCGTGCGCAGGTAGACGGCGTCATGGTCGACGGCGTATGCGCGCATCCGCCAGGAGAGCCACAGACCGAGGCCAATGACCGCCAGGACGCCGACCATTCCCAGCCCAACGCTCAGGATCAGGTTGGACGGCAGGTCGCCCCGGTAGCTTTGAACAGCCGAATACGCCTCCAGGATCAACTCGATGTTCTGCCACAGCAGGAAGGCCAGCACCGCCCCGACGATCTTCCAGCCCTCCAGCAGCGGGGTGATGGGGTGCACCCGAGACCACTGCGCGTCCGGCGGCAGAGAGATGCCCCGTTCCTGGGCGTTCTGGCGCCGGGCATCGGGCAGGGAGGTGCCGCGGGGCCGGGCTCCTCCCCGACGCCGTCCGCCACCGCGGAGCGGAGCAGCGTCGCTATGTGACTGAGCGGATTCGTTCTGCGGCAGGCCGGAGGCGTTCTGCGGCAGGCCGGAGGCGCCGGAGGCAGCTGGAAACACGTTCACAGTCCCGCCATCCTCTGCTCGCCGCGTTCGGACAGCACGCGCCGCAGGCTCTCCGCCTCGGCGATGGGCAACCCGTTGATGGTCGCGTCGGTGGAGGCCGACGCCGTGTGCAGTTTGACCTCCGCAATACCGAGGTGGCGGGCCAGCGGCCCCTGGGAGGTATCCACGAACTGCATACGCCCATAAGGGATCACGCTGATGTGGCGGAACATGATGCCCTTGCGCCACAGGAGGTGCTCGTCAGCCATGGCGTACCCCATGGCCCGCACCTGTCGGGGAATCAGCCAGGCCTCCCACACCGTAAGTACAACGGCAAGTACGGCCCCGATGTGGAACCAGGGGCTTACCCAGACTCCGGCAACCAGGAAGCCGATCAGGAGTACCGCGTTGAGAATCAGGTTCAGCACCAGGCGGGCGGTGCTCAGGCGTGCGGAGACCGGGCGGAAGCGGATGCCTGCAGGCGTGAAGGGATCGGCTGCTGTAGGCGCGGAGTCTGGGGAGGAAGGGGAGGAAGGGTACATGCTGCTCCTGACGCGATGTGTCGTGTCGGACCGAGACCGAGCATCGCAACCATGCGCGAGCACCCGCATCCTCCCACGGTAGGACCCACTTCCGCCGCGGCTCCTGCCAGGGTGCCGCCCGGCCCCTGGGTGGCGCCGTTCAGGCCTGCTACCGGCGACTCCGAATGCCTCATGCCGCCGGACTCCTGGGTGGCGCCGTTCAGACTTGCTGCCGGCGACTCCGAATGCCTCGTGCCGTCCGGGTCCCCGGGTGGTGCCGCCCGCCCGGGCCCGACGGCACCCGGCGCCCGCCCTGGCCCGCGGCGGGCCGGCGGACTCACCCCAGCTCGACGAGCGTGTTGTCGATCAGGCGGGTGGTGCCGACGCGTGCGGCGAGCGCCAGCAGGCCGTGGGCGTGCTGGCCGGGCGTGTTCTCCGACTGCCCGGTGCCCGCCCGGCCCGCTTCCTGCTGGTTCTGGGGCTCCAGGCCGAGTCCCGCCCCGGCCAGGTCAGTGAAGGAGTCGGGGTCGACGACGGCGACGTAGTCGACCTCCACGCCGGCCTCGGCCTCGAGCACCTCCTGGGCGGCGGCACGGATGGCGGCCGGGCTCGCACCGTCCCGGGCGGCCGCGCGCCCCGCCTCCAGCGCCCGGGACAGGGCCAGGGCCCGGCCACGCTCAACGTCGGACAGGTAGGCGTTGCGCGAGCTCATGGCCAGGCCGTCGGCTTCGCGGCGGATGTCGACGGGGACGATCTCAACGGGGACCGCCAGGTCGCGCACCATGGCCTTCACGACGGCGAGCTGCTGGGCGTCCTTGCGGCCGAACATGGCCCAGCGCGGCGCGGTCAGGTGCATCAGGGACAGCACCACCTGGCACACCCCGGCGAAGTGGGTGGGGCGGGTGCGGCCCTCCAGGACGGTTGCCAACGGACCGGGGTCGATGCGCACCTGCGGGTCTCCGTGGGGGTACATGACCTCGGGGGTGGGGGCGAACACCACCAGGCGCCCCACCGAAAGTGCCCCGTCAGCCCCCGTCAGGACGGCGGCCAGGCCGTCCAGGTCGGCTTCCAGGGTGCGGGGGTAGGCGTCCAGGTCCTCACCGGGCGCGAACTGGAGCGGGTTGACGAAGATCGTGACGACGACGGTGCCGCCCGCCCCTACGCGGCGGGCCGCCTCGCGCACGAGGTCGAAGTGGCCCTCGTGGAGGGCACCCATGGTCATGACGACGGCGCGCGGGGCGCCGTCCTCGGCCAGGGTTGCGGCGAGCTCCTCCCGGGTCCGGGCGAGAACGGTGTTGGCGGCGTGGGAGGACGTGTCCGGGGTGGTCGAGACGGTCATGACCCAACGCTAGATGATCCGGTTCCTGCCTGCGCCGCCTGATCCTGAGGCGCAACGCTAGCCGGCGGGCTCAGCGGGCGCTTGTGGCGGTTCCGGCGGCTCGTCCAGGGCCTCACGCAGCGCACGCGCCTGTTGCGCACCCAGTGCGCCGGTCTCTTCGCGGCGCGTCACGGTGACCTGGGCGAGCGCCCGGTATGTGGCGACGACGTCGTCCAGTCGCTGCCCGTTGGCGTCGCGCAGCTTGGTCAAGGCCGCCAGGTGGGTACGGACCGTGCCGGCGTCGCCACGCGCGACCGGCCCCGTCAGGCCTGCCTCGCCCTCTCTCAGGGCGCGATCCAGAGCGGTGGACAGCAGCGGGGCGAGGGTGGCGGCGCCATCTTCCACGCCGGCGGCCGAGAGGATGCGCACCGCCTGGTTCACCAGCGTCACCAGGTGGTTGGCGCCGTGCGCGAGGGCGGCGTGGTAGGCGGGCCGGGAGTCCTCCGGCAGGACGAATGGCTCCCCGCCCAGTTCTACTGCGAGCGCCTGCCCGATCGGCAGTACGGCGGCGGGGGCGGTAACGGCCATGGGGCAGCCGACCAGACGTGCCACGTCGGTGGAGAAGCCGCCGAAGGTCATGGCCGGGTGGATGGCGAGTGGGATGGCGCCGCAGCGGCGAGCCGGCTCGAGCACGCCTACGCCGTATGCGCCGGAGGTGTGCACCACTAGTTGTCCGGGCTGCCAGCGCCCGAGGTCGGCCAGGCCCTGGACGAGGTCTGCCAGGGCGTCGTCGGGGACGGCCAGGAGTACCAGCTCGGAACGCTCGACAATATTCTCCACGTCCAGCAGGGGGACGCCGGGTAGAAGCAGCTCGGCACGCTCACGCGAGGCCTCGGAGACGGCGTGCACGCCGATGACCTGGTGGTCCACCGCGCGTAGGGCGGAGCCGAGCACCGCGCCGACCCGGCCGGCGCTGATGATGCCGACTCCGAGCCGGCCGGGCCGACCCGGGCGGGACAGAGGAGTCGCTGATGATTCGGGGCCGGGGGCGGCGTCGGGGGGCAGGCCGGGAGTCGTGGGCATGAGGCGATGCTCTCACGGCACGCGAGTGTGCCCCGAGTGCCGTCGTGCGGGTCCTGTTCGCCGGTCTGCTCCTCCCGGCGACTGCTCAAGCTGTGCTGCCATGCGGGGAGGACCCGGAGTGCAGGTCGTCGTCATCATCCTCACCGATCGCGCACCAGTGCTCGACCAGCAGGCCGATGCCGGTCCACACCACGCAGGCCGCCAGGCAGGCGCCGGCCGAACGCGCCAGGGACGTCATTGCCGGCGAGTCCAGGTGGAGTAGTGCGACGGCGAGGCCTCCGGCGTATACGCCACCGATGACGGCACCGACCCGCGCGGATGCCTGCGCGGCGGCCGCCGTGGTGGCGGCCCCCGTTGGGGTCATCCAGGTGGGCTCGTGCTCACGCAGGCGCCGCACCGCCAAGCCCGCGATCAGCACGATCGCTGCGATGGCGATGGCGACCGCCGCCCCCCAGGGCGTCAGGGAGACGACCCAGCCGAGGTGGCGCAGCATGAGATCCGATGCCGCCCAGGCGAGCACACCGGGACCGATGAAGCACGCGAGGACCGTCGTCCAGCGCGTGCGGCGCATCATATGCCCTGGCCGTTGCGGCCGATGACGTCGTTCCAATTGGGCGGAGCGGCCCAGGCGCGCTCATCGTCGTCACCATTGCCGCCTATCGCGCCGCCCAGGAAGCTCGGTGCGGCGGGGGCTGCTGGTGCAGCGGGAGCGGCGGGCTCCCCGGGCGTGGCGGGCTGCGGTGCAGCAGGTGCGGCAGGACCCGCAGGCGCAGCAGGAGCAGCTGGCTCCCCGGGTGCTGCAGGAGCGGCAGGCGCGGCAGGAGCGGCAGGCGCGGCAGGAGCGGCTGGTGCAGCAGGAGCAACCGGAGCGGCTGGATCCCCGGGTTCCGCAGGCGCCGCTTGTGGGGCCTCGTTGTGGGGCTCGTCCTGCTCGGCGCCCTCCGCGGGCTCCGGCGGGGCGACGTACTGCCCAGTCGGCAGGGCGGGCAGGTGATCGGAGTCCAGCCAGTCGAGAGCCAGCCAGCGCACGCCATCACGGTCCGGGGCTGCCTCCGCCAAGGCGGCCACTGACTGGTCACCGATCTCGGCGAAGGGGTCGGCCTGTGCCCACGGGGCCAGCACGAAGGCCCGCTGGGCGGCGCGGGGATGCGGCAGGGTGAGCTCGGGGTCCGCAGACCTGACGGACTCGTAGGTGATGATGTCCGCGTCCAGCGTGCGCGGGCCCTGCGGCCGTGTGCGTACGCGTCCGGCCGCAGCCTCAAGTCCCTGGCACACGCCCAGGAGCTCACGCGGGGAGAGGGTCGTGGTAGCCAGCACCACCGTGTTGAGGTAGTCGGGCTGGTCCTGTCCGTCCGCCACTACGGCGGCCGTGCGTGCCAGCGGGGCGACGGCGGTGACGGTGATCCCATCGGTTTGCCGCAGCGTGTTCACCGCGGTGCGCAGGGCGGGCACCACACCGCCGACGTTACCGCCCAGCGCGATCACCACAGCTGCGGGGGCCTGCGGACGCACGGTGAGCGGGTCGACCGGCGGCTGGGGCGCCGGCGCGGCGTAAGGCTGGGGCGCGGCGGGTGCCTGTGGTGCGCCAGCCGGCGGGGCCGCGTCCACCGGCGCGGCGAAGACCGGCTCCGGCGCACTGGGCTGAGGCGGAAGGGGCAGGGCGGCGTCGGAGCCGGGCTGTGCCTCCGGCGGCGACGGCGGAGCCGCTAGTGGCTCGGGCGCCTCGGTCTCGCCCACCGGCTCCGCAGGCGGTTCCGCTGCCTGGACCTCTGCCTGGGCCTCAACGGCGGGCTCCGGCGTCGGCGCCGCGCCCAGCGGAGCGGATGCCGACCACTCCGGTTCGGGCGCCGCAACCGGGGCCGCCTCCGGCTCCAGTGCCGCAGCCGGAGCTGCTGCCGGCTCCGGCGCGCCAATGGGCGGCGCTACCGCGAGCGCGTCCGCGGCGGCGTCTGCAGCTGAGTCAGCGTCACGGAAAATGCTGACCGACACGTCGTCGAAGGCGACATCCAGCGGCGCCTGGGGCTTGTGGACCGTCACTTCCACCGCGGTCACGCGGGGGAAGGCGAGTACGGCGTCGCTGATGCGTTCGGCCAGTGTCTCGATCAGCCCGACCGGCTCACCCTCAATGATGCCGACAACCGCCTTGGCCACGTCCGCGTAGTTGACCGCATCGGTCACTGAGTCGGTGACGGCCGCTATCGCCGTGCCGCGCTCCCCTAGGAACACCGCGACGTCAGCGGTGAACAGCTGTCCCTCGGTGCGCTCAAAGGGGAGCAGGCCGTGGTAGCCGCGGGCGGACAGGCCTCTCAGCGTGATCCTGTCGGGGTTGGCTTGAGTGGTGCTCATCGGTGTTCCTTCCAGAGGGAAGCGGTGCGGACGGCGTCTCGATTGGCCGGGACCTCATGGACCCGGACAGCCCAGGCGCCGGCGGCGGCGGCCAGGGCACTGGTGGCGGTGGTGGCTGCGTCCCGGGCGAGCGGGTCGGCGGCGGCCTCGGGAACGGTGGCGGCGGCGAGGAAGCGCTTGCGCGACGCGCCGATCAGGACAGGGCGGCCCAGGCTGCTTCTGAGCCGCTCGGTAGCGGCTAGCAGCTGCCACGACTGCGCGTGCGTCTTGGCGAAGCCGAGGCCCGGATCCACCACGATCTGCTCCGGGCGCACGCCGACGGAGTCAAGCTCGGACAGACGCTCGCGCAGCTCCGCCTCCACCCCGGCTACCACGCCCGCGGCCCCGTAATCGGTCAGCGCGTCCATGGTTGCGGGGTCACCGCGCCAGTGCTGACAGATGTAGACGACCCCCGCCGCGGCCACGGAGCGGTGCATTTCCGGGTCGGCGAGCCCGCCGGAGACATCGTTGATGATCTGCGCGCCGGCGGCGACTGCGGCGGCGGCCGTCTCGGCGCGCAGGGTATCGACCGAGACAACCGCGCCCGCCTTGGCCAGCGCCTCGATAACCGGCAGCACCCGGCGGCTTTCCTCCCGCCCCGTCACCGGGTCGGCGCCCGGGCGGGTGGACTGGCCGCCGACGTCGAGGATGTCCGCGCCCTGAGCGAGCAGCTGGTGCCCGTGCGCGACGGCGAGCTCGGTGGTGTCCCAGCGGCCGCCATCGGAGAAGGAGTCTGGGGTGACATTCACGACGCCCATCACCAGGGTGCGCCCGGCCGCGGAGGCCGCCGCAAGCGCCTGCGGCAGCGGCGCCGGGGCCGTAATGGGTATCGCGTTCACGCCCCCAGGCTATAGGACACCGCCCAGTTCCCCCGGATTTCGGGGGCAACGAGATCGAATACGGCCGCTCAGGCACGGCGGCCCAGCACCAGGCTCATGGCCTCGGCACGGGTGGCGGCGTTCCGCATCGCACCGCGCACCGCGCTGGTGATGGTGTTGGCGCCGGGCTTGTGTACGCCGCGCATGGACATGCACAGGTGCTCGGCCTCGATCACCACGATCACGCCGCGCACGCCCAGCCGCTCCACCATGGCGTCGGCGATCTGGGAGGTGAGCCGCTCCTGCACCTGCGGACGGCGCGCGTAGCCCTCCACCAGGCGGGCGAGCTTGCTCAGGCCCGTGACGCGGCCGTCCTCGCCCGGGATGTAGCCGACGTGCGCGACCCCGTGGAAGGGCAGCAGGTGGTGCTCGCACACCGAGTACAGGGGAATGTCCCGTACCAGCACCATCTCCTGGTGGTCGGCGTCGAACACCGTCTCCAGGTGGCGGGCCGGATCCTGCCCGAGCCCGGAGAACATCTCCTCCAGGGCGCGGGCGATGCGGTCCGGGGTCTCACTCAGCCCGTCACGGTCGGGGTCCTCCCCGACGGCGGTCAGCAGGTCCCGGATGGCGCGTCGCACGCCGTCGGCGTCGTAGGCGGCGCTCACCACTGCCGCCACTCCTCTTGGCGATCGGCGTCCGGAGAGGCGCCTCCCGCGTCCTGCGGCGCGTCCGCCGAGTCGGGGCCGACGGCGTCGGGCCCCGGTGCGGGCTGCGCTCCGGTCGCGGCCGGGGCGGCTTCGGCGGGCGCGGCG
>NZ_PIZD01000014.1:0-14946 GCF_010365615.1 Actinomyces sp. 565 | reverse complement strand
GACTCAACCGTCCCAGAAGTGTGGAGACAGCACAGGCACCTACAGGTACGAACCGTCGGGCCAGAGTACGAAGCGTCGAAGCAAAGGTACGAACCGTCAGCCGGATTGTCCTGTCAACCGCGCCGTAGTTCATCGGGGACGTGTCACAGCGGGAGCCGCGACCTAGTGCCGCAGCCCAGAACCGCTGCTCCAGGACCCAACGCCTATGAGTCGGTCGCGTTGCGCTCGGCGATCTCGACGACGTTCGCCAGCAGCAGCGCACGCGTCATCGGGCCGACTCCCCCGGGGTTCGGGGACAACCAGGCGGCGACCCGATCGACGCCGTCGGCCACGTCGCCCATGATCCTGCCCTTGCCGGTGTCCGGGTTGACGACGCGGGAGACGCCCACGTCCAGTACCACCGCGCCGGGCGCGACCATATCGGCCGTGACGATGCCGGCCGAGCCGGCGGCGGCGATGACGACGTCGGCGCGGCGCACGTGCTCGGCCAGGTCCCGGGTGCCGGTGTGGCAGACGTCGACGGTGGCGTTGACGTCCTTGCGCATCAGCAGCA
Source organism: Actinomyces sp. 565 (assembly GCF_010365615.1). Lineage (NCBI taxonomy): Bacteria > Bacillati > Actinomycetota > Actinomycetes > Actinomycetales > Actinomycetaceae > Actinomyces > Actinomyces sp. 565. The sequence goes on along the minus strand of NZ_PIZD01000014.1, from coordinate 14,393 downwards.
GGCCGATGGAGCGGCCCACGGTGACACCGCGGCCTATGACGCACACATTCTTGCCGGCCAGGTCGATGCCGTGGCGGGTGATCAGCTCGATGCAGGCGCGCGGCGTGCACGGCAGCGGCGAGGTGATCGGGCCGGTGCCGCGCAGCACCAGGCGGCCGAGGTTGGTGGGGTGCAGGCCGTCGGCGTCCTTGTCGGGGTCGACGCGCTCCAGGATGGCGTTGGTGTCGATGCCGGCGGGCAGCGGCAGCTGGACGATGTAGCCGGTGCAGGCGGGGTCGGCGTTGAGGCGGTCAATGGCCGCCTCGGTCTCGGCCTGCGTGGTGGTGGCTGGCAGGTCCACGCGGATCGACTCGATGCCGACCTCGGCGCAGTCCGCGTGTTTGCCGGCCACGTACTTGACGCTGCCGGGGTCCTCACCGACCAGCACCGTGCCCAGGCCGGGGGTGATGCCGCGCTCGCGCAGAGCGGCCACGCGCTCGGCCAGTTCGGCCTTGAGGGCCGCCGCGGTCGCCTTGCCGTCCAGGACGCGGGCGGGACCGCTCCACGGGGCCCTCACTGGGCCAGCCCCGGGTAGAGCGGGAAGGCGTCGGTGAGCGTGCGCACGCGCCCGCGTAGGGAGGCGAGCAGTTCGTCGTCGGCCTTGCCGGCCGCGCCCGCCACCAGGGTGGTGGCGATGATCTCGGCGACCTCGGTGAACTCCGCGGGTCCGAAGCCGCGGGTGGCTAGGGCCGGCGTGCCGATGCGCAGGCCGGAGGTGACGCGCGGCGGGCGCGGGTCGAAGGGGACGGCGTTGCGGTTGACGGTGATGCCGGCGTCATGGAGGAGGTCTTCGGCCTGCTGACCGTCCAGGGCGGAGTCACGCAGGTCCACCAGCACCAGGTGGACGTCGGTGCCACCGGTGACAAGCTTGATGCCGGCGGCCGCGACGTCGTCGGCGAGCAGGCGCTGGGCGAGGATGGAGGCGCCCTCAAGCGTGCGGGCCTGGCGGTCCTTGAACACGTCGGTGCCGGCGATCTTCATGGCGACTGCCTTTGCGGCGATCACGTGCATGAGCGGGCCGCCCTGCTGGCCGGGGAAGACGGCGGAGTTGAGTTTCTTGCCCCACTGCTCGGCACGGTTGGTCAGCAGCATGCCGGAGCGGGGGCCGCCGAGGGTCTTGTGAACGGTGGTGGACACGACGTCGGACCACGGCAGCGGGGACGGGTGCAGACCGGCGGCGACCAGCCCGGCGAAGTGCGCCATGTCGGTCCACAGGGCGGCCCCGACCTCGTCGGCGATGGAGCGGAAGGCCTCGAAGTCGAGGTGGCGGGGGTAGGCGGACCAGCCGGCGATGATCACGCGGGGGCGCTCGCGCAGGGCGGCCTGGCGCACCTGCTCCATTTCGATGCGGTGGGTGGTCTCGTCCACGCCGTAGGCGGTGGCGTGGTAGTTCTTGCCGGAGAAGTTGATCTTCATGCCGTGCGTGAGGTGACCGCCGTGTGCGAGCGACAGGCCGAGGATGGTGTCACCGCCGTTGGCCAGGGCGTGCAGGACGGCGGCGTTGGCCTGGGCGCCGGAGTGCGGCTGGACATTGGCCCACTCGGCACCAAAGACGGCCTTGGCGCGCTCGATTGCCAGGGACTCGGCTACGTCGACGACTTCGCAGCCGCCGTAGTAGCGGCGCCCGGGGTAGCCCTCGGCGTACTTGTTGGTCAGCACGCTCCCCTGCGCCTGCAGGACGGCGCGCGGCACGAAGTTCTCCGAGGCGATCATCTCCAGGGTCCCGCGCTGGCGGGCGAGCTCGTCGTCGAGGACGGCGGCGATCTCCGGGTCGAGGTCGGCCAGGGGCTGGTTGTTGAGGGTGGTGCGGGCGGTGGCCGCGGAGTCGGTCATGGTTCTCCTGATGTGTGCGCGGCGCGGGCCGCGCGTTGGCGTCGACCTCGGCCCAGGCGGGCGACCAGGTTCTCCATTGCTGCGCCCCGAGCCACCGCGGGGTGCGAGCGGACCCGTGACGTGCCGTCGCTCCCCGGTGGTGACCACCTTTTCGCCAGTCGCGACGACGGCCCCATGCTAGCGCCGACGGCGTGGCGGGGCCAGGTGGTGAGCTTCAGAACCGCTTGCACCCATACATGTAAGTAACAAGTGTGTGGCGGCTCACTCATTGCGCCGTATGCACCGTCTCCCCGGATCTACCGTCAAGCATCCCCTCAGACAAAGGAGTCCCGTGACACTCTCCGAACGCGCCCGGTCTGTGTGGGCAAAGTCCGGGTACGACCCCGACAGCCACGTGTGGCTTCCGTTATGGCTGCACCTGCTGGACAGTGCCGCCGTGGCCGAGCACCTGGCCCGCAACTGGCTGGCGCCGACCGTCCAGGATCTCATTGAGCGCGAGTTCACCGACCCCGATTCCGGCCTCTCCCCCGTCGACGAGTTCTGTCTGCTGGCCTCCTGGATCGCGGGCGTGCACGACATCGGCAAGTGTTCGCCGGCATTCTCCAGCAAGGTCCCGCACCTCGACGACCGGATGCGAGAAGCTGGCCTTAAGCACGAGCCGCTCGACACCGAAGACCGCCGCAGACTGCCGCACGGACTGGCTGGGCATATCGTCCTCCAGCGCTGGCTCCGCACGGAGTACGCCGGCAACCGAGGTGGTTACACAGCCCTCGCCTCCGTCGTCGGGGCCCATCACGGTATTCCACCCACCACGGCCAACCTCTCCACTGAAATCGCAGGACGTGACCACCTGCTAGGCGACGAGCCCTGGGAGACCGCTCGCCGCGAGCTGCTAGACCTCGCAACCACCACGACCGGTGCTGCTCCCCTGCTAGGCGCTTGGAGCCGCCGCAAGTGGTCCCAGCCGTTCCTCGTTGAATTGTCCGGCCTGGTCATCGTGGCCGACTGGATCGCCTCAACCGAAGACTATTTCCCGCTGCTTCCCTTGGACGACGACGGTGCCGCCCTGCTCACGCCCCGCGCCCATACAGCCCGCGTCAACAGGGGCCTGTCGCTGCTGGAGATCCCCTCGCCGTGGCACCCACGCGACACCGGCACCGATGCCGACTCGCTGCTGACCCAGCGGTTCAAGCTGCCCGACGGCGCGCGCGCCACCGATGTTCAGACGCAGGCGCTCGAAGCTGCCCGCACCATGGAGCTCCCCGGGATCCTGGTTGTTGAGGATTCCACCGGTGGAGGCAAGACCGAGTCGGCGCTCATGGCCGCCGAGGTGCTTGCCGCGCGCACCGGACGCGCCGGTATCCTCTTCGCCCTGCCGACCCAGGCCACCACCGACGCCATGTTCTCCCGCAAGTTGGACTGGCTCGATGCCGTCGAGCAGGCATACGCCGACGCCGGCGCTCCCTCGGACTTCGCCGTGCAGCTGATTCACGGTCGCGCCCGTCTGAATGAGGAGGCCCGGGAGCTGCGTCGGCGCGGATACCAGCTTCGTGACCGGCTGTTCGGCGCGCTGGGCGGCGAGCAGTCGGACGGTCCCCGTCCGACTGGCATTGGCTGGGATGAAGAGGAGGCGCAAAGCAGGAAAACTCTCGACGCAGCAGGAAGACGCCAAGCGGACGTGGCCATCATGGCCTGGTTCAGCGGGCGGAAGAAGTCGATGTTGTCGGACTTCGTCGTCACCACCGTCGATCATCTGCTGTTCGGCGCGATGCGCTCGCCGCATCTGGCGATGCGCCACCTGGGCCTGTCCCGCAAAGTGGTTGTGGTGGACGAGGTGCACTCCTACTCGACCTACATGAACGCCTACCTTGACCGGGCACTAACCTGGCTAGCTGCCTACGGCGTGCCGGTGGTGCTGCTTTCCGCGACACTGTCGGAGGCACGCTGCACGGCGATGGTCGATGCGTACCGCCGCGGCCTGCAGCTGTCCAGGGCACAACGGCTTAGGAAGCACTCCGACCCCGAAACGATCAATACGCCCTTCCCGTGCCTGGTTGCTGCCGGTTGCGAGTCCACTGAGGTCACTCCGGTTACCTCGGCGGGGCGTCGCTCCGCCACCCAGGTCCGGCAGCTCAGCAAAGACGGCTTGCTACCGCTGCTGGCGGACAAGCTTGCCGACGGCGGCTGCGCCCTTATCGTCCGTAACACCGTCGGGCGCGCTCAGGAAACCTATGAGGTACTGCGCGAGCAATTCGGTGAAGAGGTGACCCTTAATCATGCCCGCTTCACCATCGGAGATCGCCTCGCCAAGGACGCTGATCTGCTCCGCCGCTTCGGTCCGCCACGCAGCCATCCCAAACGCCCGCACCGGGCCATCGTCGTCGCCACGCAAGTGGTGGAGCAGTCGCTAGACATCGATTTCGACCTGCTCGTCACCGACCTCGCTCCCGTCGACCTGGTGCTTCAGCGCATGGGACGCCTGCACCGCCATCAGCGCCCGCGTCCGCCCCGGCTCGTCACTCCCACCTGCTACATAGATTGGCTTCCTGCGACGGGGTCCAGCGCACCTTCACTTGAACGCGGCGCCGAGGCGATCTATGGCGAGCATGACATGCTGCTCAGTGCCGCCGCCTTACACGGCGTCGTCGACGGCGGCGGCACCGTCACGGTGCCCGACGATGTCCACGGTCTGATCGAGGCCGTGTACGGAGATGACGCCGACGTGCCGCCGGCATGGCAGGACGCGCTCGCACAAGCACGGGACGCCTACGCGCGAGAATTCCAGAAGAAGCACAACGCTGCGCGGGCGTTCCTCCTGGAAGAACCCAAGCGCCGTGGTGAGTCCACTTCGCTGATCGACTGGCTTCACACCACAGCGTCGGACAGCGAGGAGGCCGGGCGCGCGCAGGTCCGCGACGGCGAGGACTCGCTGGAGGTCATTCTGCTTGAGCTGCATCGGGAAGGCGGGCAGGAGGAGCTGCGGACGCTGGCGTACGCACCCGATGCTCCGGGGGCTTTGATCCCGACGGACCAGGTTCCTGGCCGCACGGTTGTACGAGCTATGGCGATGTCCGCCGTGCGGCTGCCTGCGGGCATTACCAGGGGAGACAAGATGGACCTAGCGATACAAGAGCTAGAAATTCGTGTCGTACCCGCGTGGCAGGCTGATCCACAGCTCCGGGGGCAGCTCTTCCTACTCCTTGAGGACGGCCGGGCACAGCTGGCCGGAACCACCCTCGAATACTCATCCACAACTGGGCTAAAGGAGGTCCGCGACGCATGACGGCAAGCTTCAATCTTCTCGATGAGCCCTGGATCAGGGTGACCCGGCTCGACGGCGCACCCGATCAGGTCTCTCTCCTCGACCTCTTCCGCTATGCAGAAGGCATCGAAGGAATTCACGGCGAGATCGCCAGCCAGGACATGGCGGTCCTGCGCCTGCTCCTGGCTATCTGCCACCGCGCCATGGACGGCCCGGAGGATCTGGATGCGTGGGAGGAGTACTGGGACGAGCCAGGCAGGCTCGGGACGGACGCCGCCGCCTATCTGGAGCGCTTCCGGGACCGATTCGATCTGCGCGACCCCGAGCAGCCGTTCTTTCAAGTGGCCGGGATCCACTCGGCTTCGGGCAAGATCTCCGGCTTGGAGTCCCTGATCGTGGACGTCCCTAACGGTAATCCCTTCTTCACCACCCGCATTGCCGAGGGCCTGGATGCCATCAGTTGGGCGGAGGCCGCCAGGTGGCTGGTACACGTCCACGCCTATGACCCTGCGGGGATTCGCTCCGGTGCCGTTGGCGACCCGCAGGTAAAGAACGGAAAGGGATACCCGATCGGCCCGGGGTGGACTGGACAGATCGGCGCCGTAGCTGTGACTGGAGAGAACCTGGAGCGCACGCTGCTGCTCAACACCGTAGTCTGCGAAGCGACAGGGGGTCTGCGCGAAGTCAATTCGGAGCTCGACCTCGCCCCATGGGAGCAGGAGCCCAGTGGCCCCGCGGGTTCGCTATCGTTGGAGCCGACCGGACCGGTGGCTTGCTACACATGGCAGACGCGACGCGTCCTGCTGCACGGCGACGGCGAGTCGGCGACTGGGCTCTTCCTCGGGAACGGGGATAAGGCCACCCCGCAGAATCGTTTCTCCGTTGAGCCCATGACGGCGTGGCGTTTCTCCGAGCCACAGACCAAGAAGCTCAAGGCTCCTGTCTACATGCCGCGCAAATTGCCGACAGATCGAGCCTTCTGGCGAGGGTTGTCCTCGCTGATCGCGCAACTCAGCCCCTCGCTGTCAGTCCGGGGCGCAGGAGACGTGACCAGGTATATGCCGCCCGGCGTGGTGGACTTTTACCAGGTTCTCATGATGCATGAGATCGTTCCGATGTCCGGTCTCATGCCGCTGCACGCCACCGGCATCGAGTATGGCGCGCAAGAAGCCGTGGTCTCCGAACTGCTCGACGACACCCTGACCCTTCCGGCGAAGCTGCTCGATCCTGGAGAAACTCGCCTGGTTGCCGTGGTCCGGGACGCCATGGAGCAGACCGAGCAGGTGGCCGGCGCGCTGCGCAACCTCGCCGGAAACCTGGACCGCGCCAGCGGCGGCAGCCCGGATACGGCGTCGGCGGCTCGCAACCGCGCCAGCAGCTCCTTCTACCAGGTGATTGATGAGGAGTTCCCCCGCTGGCTCGCTTCCCTGGCGGAAATCGACCCGACGGCGGGGCGCGAGCAATGGCGGGCCCTCCTGCGGTCGGAGGCCTGGCGTCAGCAGGACGTACTCGCTTTCGCAGCACCGAACGCGGCCTTCGCCGGCCGCGGCGAGGGAACGGGACGCATGGACGTCAGCCGCGCTCTGGTCTTCTTCCGCGCCGCCCTCAACAAGATCATCCCTCCTCCTGAAAGCAATGACGCCCCCAGTGATGAAGCAGAAAGGACAGTTGCATGACGCAGTCAGAAGCCGATGCTCCCGCAGGGCCCCAGAGCACGGCACCACCGCAAGAGCCGAGACGCAGACTTCGAGAGAATGCCGGGCAACTCGTGGATAAGCGCCTAGGCGGGAAGAACGGCCTACAGGCCCGCTACCTGCGCAATGAGTCCCAGGGGCGCGCCGACGTTGCCGCCCTGCGCAAGGCCGCAAACCGAGCCCCCGGGGAGCTCCCCGAGGTCTGGTCGTTGACCGCTGTGCCTGTAGCCTCCAGCGCCGGAGACGCTCCCACATGGGAGGAGCTCGCAGTGCACACCGCCATGACCCTGTATGCCGTGCATCAGCAGTCGCGGAGCGAGGGAATGTTCCAGCCCGGAGTCGGGCTTGGCCGCGCGGCGCGAGACTTAATCGGTCCGCATGACCAGGAGAATCCCTCCGCGCGGGCACGGTTCAACGCGCTAGTCACGTCAACCACCATCGGCGAACTACGCCATCACCTGCGGAGCTTCGTCTCCCAATTGCGCGCCCGAGGCATCCCCCTGGATCACGCCATGCTCTCTGACGACCTAGTCGGTTTCCAACGTCCCGGTGGCGCCAAAGACGTCCGGCTGCGGTGGTCCCGCCAATATGGCGGGTTCTCTTCCACAGCCCAGAGCGTCTCAGCAACCGACGCAGCATCCTTTGATTCCACACCCGCCCCTACTACCACGGAGAACTGAAATGAGCACTTACGTCGACCTCCACATCATCCAGAGCCTGCCGCCGTCCTGCGTCAACCGCGACGACTCCGGCTCTCCGAAGTCCGCCGTCTACGGCGGCGTGAGACGGCTTCGCGTCTCCAGCCAGTCCTGGAAACGGGCCACGCGCCTGTACTTCAACGAGCTCCTGGACGCATCCGACGTCGGTGTCCGCACTAAGCGCGTCGTGGAAGTGCTGGCAAACAAGATCGTGGCTGAGGCGCCCGACCTCACCGAGTCCGCCCCCGCACTGGCTGAGGACGTTTTCAAGGCAGCCAAGATCAAGCTCTCGGCGCCCCGAGGCAAGAAGGATGCTCCGCAGGAATCCGGTTACCTGCTGTTCCTCTCTACTAGCCAGATCGCTCGGCTCTCGGACCTTGCCATCACGTCCACACGCAATGGAGACAAGCTTGATGCCAAGGCGGTCAAGAAGATCTTCAAGGAAGCGCACGCCGTGGACGTGTCGCTGTTCGGCCGCATGGTCGCCGACGATACGGATCTAAACGTAGACGCCGCCTGCCAGGTCGCGCACGCGATCTCCACCCACGCCGCCGAGAACGAGTACGACTTCTTCACTGCTGTCGACGACGCGAAGTCCCGTTCCGAGGAGGAGGACGCCGGCGCCGGGATGATGGGCACGGTCGAGTTCTCCTCGGCAACGATGTACCGTTATGCCACCGTCAATTTCGACCTGCTCGCCGAGAACCTGGGCAACAGCGAAGCCGCCCTACGCGCCCTTGAGGTCTTCGTCAAGGGATTCTGCCTATCCATGCCCACCGGGAAGCAGAACACCTTCGCTAACCGGACCGTACCCGAGGCGATCGCCGTCTCCGTGCGGGATGACCAGCCGGTCTCACTGGTGGGAGCCTTCGAGCAGCCGGTTCGTACCGACGAGACCCGCGGCTACCTCGGCCGCTCTATCGAGGCGCTTGCGGAGCACGCGCGCGCAGTGGAAAGCACCTACGGCCTGCGGCCTGTCGCGAGCTTTGTCGTCTCCCTGAAGGACTCCGACGCCGTTGCGTCCTTGGGCGAGAGGGTCTCCTTCGCGGACCTTCCCGGCCGTCTGCGGGAGAGCGTGGCGGCACGCGTCACCGACGAGGAGCAGTCCTGATGGCTGTTCTCCTGCTACGACTCGCAGGCCCGATGCAGGCGTGGGGGGTGAAGTCTCGTTTCACCGTTCGGGCAACGGAACTTGCCCCCACCAAGAGCGGTGTGATCGGCATGCTCGCCTCCGCCGTCGGCCGACGGCGGACAGATCCGATCGAGGATCTACTCAGGCTCCGCTTCGGCGTCCGCAAGGACCAGCCCGGCACTGTGATCCGCGACTTTCACACCGCCCGATCGCTCGACGGCAAGGACTCCATGCCGCTTTCGGAGCGCTACTACCTTACCGACGCCGTATTCCTGGCCGGGATTGAGGGTGACGAGGCGCTCCTTCAGGGGCTTGACGAGGCGGTCAAGCACCCCGTCTTTCCCCTGTACCTGGGCAGACGCTCATGTCCGCCGACGCAGCCCGTGTCATTGGGTCTGCGCGATGCGTCGCTTTACGACGCCCTCAGGGAGGAACCTTGGTTGGCCTCACCTTGGTTCCGTCGGCGACGTCGGCACTCGGCTTTCAGAGCCGAATTGCTGCTGGACCTGGATGCCGTGCCGGCCGATGCTCACACGGGTGCTCTCCGCGGAAGTCGTGATGTTCCGGCGTCCTTCGATCCGCGCCGTCGCGAGTACGGGTTCCGTCAAGTAGAACGGCTGGAGGTGCCGGTGACCGCTCCCGCGGATAAGCCGTCCTCATCCGCGGATAACCACGATCCGATGGCCGATGTGGAGGAGGCCGCGCAGTGTTCCTGACGAAGATTGACCTCGATCCATCCCGGCGTCTTGCCCGTAAGTACCTGGGCTCGCCGCAGGTCATGCACGCCGTCGTTATGAAGGCTGCGGGAGTGGATGCGGTGGGCGGCGCAGGTAGGGTCCTGTGGCGGGCTGACCCCGGAGCAAGTACCTCGCTCTACTTGCTCACCCCCTCGGAGCCCGACTGCACGCAGATCGTGTCCGAGGCCGGTGTGCTTGGCTCGCAGGCACGAACTCTCGACTACTCGCCGTTCTTGGAACAGCTGGACTCCGGCCAGCTGTGGGCGTTCCGTCTGGCCGCCAACCCCTCGCGTTCGGTCGCGCAGGGCCCCGGCAAACGCGGAAAGCGGTACGGGCACGTGACCGTTGAGCAGCAACGGCAGTGGCTGGTAAGCCGCACCCCTAACTACGGATTCGAGCTTGTCCCAGCCGAGGGGTACGACGGCGAGGCAGCGCAGTCCGTCGTCGTCGTCCGCCGAGAGCGCCCGATCTTCAACCGTCAGCGGCCTGACGCCGAGGTACGCGACCGAGTCACGATCAACCGGACCGTTTATGAAGGTGTGCTGCACGTGACGGATCCGGACAGGCTCCGTCACGCGTTAGTGGCAGGGATCGGGCGTTCAAAGGCGTATGGGTGTGGGCTCATGACCCTCGCACGAGTGGGGCGGCGCTGAACCATGGCCCGGATGCTGCCGGTTCCCGTGACTGCGCTCCCCCGCGTGCAGGATCGCATGACATTCCTCTATGTGGAGCAATGCGTGGTGCACCGCGAGGACGGAGCGCTTACAGCACGCAATGACCAGGGCACTGTCCGAGTCCCGGCAGCCTCGCTGATCGCGGTGCTTTTGGGTCCCGGCACCTCGGTGAGCCATCAGGCCATGTGTCTGCTGGGCGAGTGCGGGACGACTGCCGTCTGGGTCGGTGAACGGGGCGTGCGCTACTACGCGCATGGACGCTCGTTGGCCACCTCGACCCGCTTGCTGGAGGAGCAGGCGGCCAGAGTCTCCTCGCCGCAGAAGCGTCTGCGGGTGGCCCGGGAGATGTACTCCATGCGTTTCCATGGTGAGGACGTCAGTGGCCTCACCATGCAGCAGCTGCGCGGAAGGGAGGGTGCCCGTGTGCGCGAAATCTATCGGGAGAACTCCCGCAGGACCGGCGTTCCGTGGACTCGCCGCGACTACCGGCCCGATGACTTCGAGGCGTCAGATCCGATCAACCAGGCGCTGTCCGCCGCCCATGCTGCCCTTTACGGAGTAGTGCACGGCGTCATTGTCTCGCTGGGTTGTTCGCCGGGCCTGGGCTTCGTGCATACCGGGCACGAGCGTTCCTTCGTGTACGACGTCGCTGACCTTTATAAGGCGGAGACTACGATCCCCATGGCCTTCGACGTCGTGGCCGAGGGCATGGAGGACTTGACCGGCACTACCAGGCGTCGAGTGCGCGACAAGGTGTTCGACTTGCGCGTCATTGAACGCGCCGTCAAGGACATCTGCAACTTGCTGGGCGCCGAGGCGGAGGATGATCTGAGCGTCAACGTGGTTTCCCTGTGGGATTACCAACGCCGTCTAGTTGCCGGTGGCGCGAACTACTCGGAAGAGGATGCGGGCGGATGGTAGTGCTGATTCTTTCCGCCGCGCCCGCCTCTCTGCGTGGCGCTATGACGCGTTGGCTGCTCGAGGTGAGTCCGGGCGTGTTTGTCGGTCGTCTGTCAGCCCGGGTGCGTGAACAGTTGTGGGAGCTCATCAGGGCGTACATCGGCGACGGTAGGGCACTGCTCATCTGGTCCACACGCTCCGAGCAGCACTTCGAAATCGCTTCTCTAGGCCACGATCGCGACCCGGTCGATATCGAGGGCTGCATAGTGATGCGTACACCGTACCGGCAGATCGAAGGAGCCAAGTCGATTCCCGGCGCGGTGAGACCAGCCAAGGAGTCATGGTCGATCGCTGCTCGACGGCGTCGCTTCCGCAACTCGGCGGAGCGGGCACTAGGTCAGCAGTAAAGGAATCACGTGTAGAGTTTGCTGTCGTGGCGTTGGGATTCCAAGGATCCGCAAGTGTCGACCCCGCGCGAGCGGGGATGATCCGTGCCCAGCCGGGCGACCTGGCGTGCTTCGACTGTCGACCCCGCGCGAGCGGGGATGATCCCACCCTCTCGCAGGACCGGCTTCTTGGAGCCGACGTCGACCCCGCGCGAGCGGGGATGATCCCAGCCCCGTAGAGTGCTTAAACGCAAGGCCAGTGTCGACCCCGCGCGAGCGGGGATGATCCGCCTGAGGCGAAGTCTCTGTTCCATAAGATCGAGTCGACCCCGCGCGAGCGGGGATGATCCCTACTCTTGGGATAACCCGCTTAAGGAGTTTAAGTCGACCCCGCGCGAGCGGGGATGATCCGCGCGGCTCAGCACATAAGGTCAACGGTGGCGCGTCGACCCCGCGCGAGCGGGGATGATCCGGGCATCATGGTTGCTCAGGCAGTAATAGCCGTGTCGACCCCGCGCGAGCGGGGATGATCCCCTTGATATGCTTGTTGTTGACGGCATATCAGAGTCGACCCCGCGCGAGCGGGGATGATCCCGACTCTGAAATATTGAGTGAGAACTGATCTGCAGTCGACCCCGCGCGAGCGGGGATGATCCCGCCTGAGGAATATCGCGAACTGGCAGCGGGATGTCGACCCCGCGCGAGCGGGGATGATCCTTCAAGTGGAGTCCTTTCTGGTGCGTGCCGTGAGTCGACCCCGCGCGAGCGGGGATGATCCGCCAATAGAGTACTCCTCAATCGTGTCGCCATAGTCGACCCCGCGCGAGCGGGGATGATCCTGTACCGCTCCCCTGAGCGATGACCCTTCCCTTGTCGACCCCGCGCGAGCGGGGATGATCCCTCGCCGCCTGTAACCATCTCCGGCGCAAGTAGCGTCGACCCCGCGCGAGCGGGGATGATCCCAGCACTACCGACGGCAACAGCCAGCTGGACGCGTCGACCCCGCGCGAGCGGGGATGATCCTCGCAAGCAGCTGGCGGCCGGCACGGACCGCCAGTCGACCCCGCGCGAGCGGGGATGATCCAGCATAGGCGACGTGCACGGAATCAGCACACTAGTCGACCCCGCGCGAGCGGGGATGATCCCGAGCTGCACCACGCCATGGTGAAGGTCACGGCGTCGACCCCGCGCGAGCGGGGATGATCCCGGCGTCAAGGTCAATGGCAGCGGGAACTCGAAGTCGACCCCGCGCGAGCGGGGATGATCCCGCCCTCGCCGCTCTCAGTATCGCAAGTCTCGAAGTCGACCCCGCGCGAGCGGGGATGATCCGGCGGCCTCCGCCGTGTCTACGGCGGATTCCGCGTCGACCCCGCGCGAGCGGGGATGATCCCCAACCTCTGTACGCGTGCCAAATTTTCCATACGTCGACCCCGCGCGAGCGGGGATGATCCCAGTAATGCGGCGGGCGCGGCTCAGTTGGCCATGTCGACCCCGCGCGAGCGGGGATGATCCCCCTCCTTTCGCTAGCGGTTGAGGCCTCAAAAGTCGACCCCGCGCGAGCGGGGATGATCCCATATCAACCGTCTCGAAGCCAATTTCGCGGTAGTCGACCCCGCGCGAGCGGGGATGATCCGAATGTCTTGAACGCTACAAGGTCATCGCGGTAGTCGACCCCGCGCGAGCGGGGATGATCCCCGCTCCAAGGGCAACCGCTCCGCCTCGAAGGCGTCGACCCCGCGCGAGCGGGGATGATCCCATATCGATTGTCTCAAAACCGATCTCACGGTAGTCGACCCCGCGCGAGCGGGGATGATCCCATCCGCCCAAACTTGAACCTGCTGTAATACGTGTCGACCCCGCGCGAGCGGGGATGATCCCGCAAAAATCCTCTCCCGCATCGTGGCCGGTGCGTCGACCCCGCGCGAGCGGGGATGATCCCTACCTTGTTGCGCGAAACAGCACTCCGGCCGAGTCGACCCCGCGCGAGCGGGGATGATCCCACCAACCGGCACACGCGAGAGCAGATAACAGCGTCGACCCCGCGCGAGCGGGGATGATCCTGAGGGTAGGGCCTTGATTACTGGCCCGAACAGGTCGACCCCGCGCGAGCGGGGATGATCCGAGGATGTGTGTTGCATTCATCTTGCTGATCACGTCGACCCCGCGCGAGCGGGGATGATCCGTTATCCCCAGGGGGAAGTTATCCACAGGGGTTGTCGACCCCGCGCGAGCGGGGATGATCCCTTGCTGTCGGCGTGGGGCTCTGAGACTGACCCGTCGACCCCGCGCGAGCGGGGATGATCCCACCAGCCCAGGCGCCAGCGGCTCCCAGGGCAAGTCGACCCCGCGCGAGCGGGGATGATCCTGTGCCGCTTCCCTGAGCGATGACCTTCCCCTTGTCGACCCCGCGCGAGCGGGGATGATCCCACTGCTCGACAGCAGGTGCATTGAATCTGTGTGTCGACCCCGCGCGAGCGGGGATGATCCGAATTTATTGTACAGGTACCACACGTACCCCGAGGTCGACCCCGCGCGAGCGGGGATGATCCGCGGTAGCGAAGGACCAGGGCATTACCGACGGCGTCGACCCCGCGCGAGCGGGGATGATCCGCGCCGCCTTCTCCGATGAATAGTTAGTAGACTGTCGACCCCGCGCGAGCGGGGATGATCCGCTCAGAATCGTCGACGCGGACACCCTCAACACGTCGACCCCGCGCGAGCGGGGATGATCCCTTGTCGGTGACGGTACACTGTGGATCGAGATGGTCGACCCCGCGCGAGCGGGGATGATCCGAGAACCAGGTCCTCCGGCTTAGCGCCGACGGGGTCGACCCCGCGCGAGCGGGGATGATCCCTCTAATGCAACAATGACCGTTTTTGACGAAACGTCGACCCCGCGCGAGCGGGGATGATCCGCCTGAGGGCGGGGAAAGCGCCGATGAGGGTGAGTCGACCCCGCGCGAGCGGGGATGATCCCGCGTCCAGCACGGCGTCCTCGGTCAGGGCGCCGTCGACCCCGCGCGAGCGGGGATGATCCC